>CAYZFW010000201.1:1116-5735 GCA_964477615.1 uncultured Phycisphaeraceae bacterium
GGGGGGGGGGCGGGGCCGGCGCCGGGGGGGGGCGCCCCGCGGCGGCGGGGGGGGCGCCGGCCCCCCGGTCGGTGGCTCGGGGGGCCAGAGTTCGTTCGCCCATTTCATGGGCTTGGCCGGTTGTGTGGGGCGTTTTCCAGACGCTTCGCGTCTAGCAACCATCGGGAACCCCTTTCAGGGGTTCTCAGAGGGCATGCTGGTCGGCGCGAGAATCGTTGTGGGTAACACCGCGGATACCCTGTGGAGACACTGGCGTGCAACGGTTGGGCCCGGGCGGACGTGCGAGCATGGATGCGAGATGAGCGGAGTGCCGAACCAAGGAAGCGGGCTGGACATCCTCGTGCCGGGGGGGGTGGTGTCGTCGCGCGGGCCTTTGGCGAGCCGGGCCACGGTGCGGGTGGACCTGAAGGAGCTGTTCAACCGTCCGCCGCCAGCGTCGCCCGAGGCGGAGATGTCGCTGCTGGGGGCGATGCTCATCGACCCGAAGGCTGTCGGCGACATCGTGCTGATGATCCCCACCGGCGGCTGGTTCTACGACCAGCGCCACGGCGTCATCTACGACGCCATGGTCCAGCTCTCGGCGCGTCACCAATCCGGCGACCTGGTGCAGCTCGCGGAAATCCTGCGCGACAAGCACGTCCTCGACGATGTCGGCGGCATCGACTACCTCTACAAGCTCGCCAGCGAGACCATCTCCGCCGCCCACGCGAAGTACTACGCCAAGATCGTCCGCGAGAAGCACCAGCTGCGCGAACTGATCCAGGCTGCGGGGATCACGGTGCATGAGGCGTACCACGCGACGGACCTTTCCGGGGGGGGGGAAGACGGGGCGCGGGAGGTGCTGGACCGGGCGGAGGGGCGGATCTTCAAGATCGCCGAGCACTCGATCGGAATGGACATCGCGCGGCTGCCGGCGCTGCTGCAGGCCGAGCTCGACCGGATGATGGCCGACGAGGGCAAGAGCATCACGGGCGTCTCGACGGGGTTCCATGATCTGGACGAACTGACCAGCGGTCTGCAGCGCGGCGAGATGGTGGTGGTGGCGGCGAGGCCGTCGATGGGGAAATGCCTGGACGCGGGGAGCGAGATCGTGCTCGCAGACGGGTCGGTGCGGACGATTGAGGAACTGTGCCGCGAACGTCGAGCGAGGTTGCTGACGCTTCGAGATGATTGGAAGATCGGGCCGGCGTCCGCTTCGGACTTCATCGACGACGGCGTGAAGCCCGTGTTCGAGGTGACGACACGGCTGGGGCGGCGCGTCCGTACCACGTTGACGCACCCGTTCCGCACGCTGAACGGCTGGACACCGCTGGAAGAACTGAAGGTCGGCGACCATGTGGCGGTGCCGAGGCGGATCGGCGTGTTCGGGAAGGGCGACATGTCGCGTGAGCGCGTGGCGCTGCTCGCTTACCTGCTGGGCGACGGGGGCCTCACCGGGAACGTGCCGAGGTTCACGAACTCGTCGGCGAAGGTGCTCGCGGAGTTCCGGCGCTGCGTGGAGGGCTTCGGTGGCGTGACCGTGTCGGACGCCGCCCGGCGCGCCGACGGGGTGACGGAATGGCGGATCGTCGCGGACCACGGCGAGGTGGTGCGCCGACGAGCCGGCTTTGGCGAAAGGCTGACGGAGATTCTCGGTGTTCGGGGCATGACGCGGCGCGATCTCGCCGCCGCGGTGGGCGTCTCTCCCGCGAGCGTCACGCACTGGTCGCGGGGGCACACCGTGCCGGTCAACGGTGTGATGGGCAGGCTGTGCACGGCACTCGGAGTGGACGAGTGCGACCTGGTCGGGGGCGAGGCGGACGCGGCGCGGAACAACGTGCCCAACGCCGTGACAAGGTGGTTGACGGACCTCGGGCTGATGGGGAAGGGATCGCACGGCAAGTTCATTCCTTCGCGTGTCTTCACGCTCAAGAAGCCCTTGCTGGCGGCGTTCCTCAGCCGCCTGTTCGCCACCGACGGCTGGGCGGCGGTGCTCTCGAGCGGCCAAGCGCAGATCGGGTTCGGCTCGGTCAGCGAAAAGATGATCCGACAGGTGCAGCATCTGCTGCTGCGGTTTGGGGTGATCGCCGCGATCCGCGAGCGGCGCGTGAAGTACGGGGGCGGTCGTCGGACCGCGTGGCAACTCGACCTGACGCACCAGCAATCGATCCTCACCTTCGCCCGCGAGATCGGCATCTACGGCAAAGAAGACCGGGTGCGGGCGTGCGCCGTCGCGGTCAGGAAGGCGGCGCCGCGCGTGAACCGCGATCTGATCCCCGCCGAGGTGTGGCACGACATCGACGTGGCCCGCGAGGGGCTATCGTGGCGTCAGGTGGGTGTGAAACTCGGGCTCGGCGAAGGGGCCAATCTGCACGTCGCGAAGCGCGGACTTTCCCGTGAGCGGCTCGCGAAGTTCGCCCGGGTGCTGAAGGACGCGCCGCTGGCTCGGCTTGCGGACTCCGATGTGTACTGGGACCGGATTGTGAGCATCCGCCCCCTGGGTCGGCGACAGGTGTACGACCTGACGGTGCCGGGCACGCACAACTTCATCGCCGACGATGTGTGCGTCCACAACACCGCGCTGGCTCTCAACCTCGCCGAGCAGATCGCCTTCGGCGGTTCGCCGCACGACGAGCGCGGGCCGCACACGCCGGTGGCGGTGTTCTCGATGGAAATGTCGCGCCAGCAATTGGTGCAGCGCCTTATCTGTGCCCGCAGCGGCGTTGACAGCCACAAGATGCGCCGCAACATGCTCAATCAGGAAGAGGTCTCGCGCGTCATGCAGGCGTGCGGCGAACTGAACGAGGCGCCGATCTTCATCGACGACACGCCGGGTCTGAGCGTGATGGCCCTGCGGGCCAAGGCCCGAAGGCTCGCCGCCCAGTTCGATATCCGCTGCATCGTCATTGACTACCTGCAGCTCATGTCGGCCCCGCAGTCGGCCAAAGAGAACCGCCAGCAGGAGGTCAGCGCAATCTCCCGCGGCGTCAAGGCGCTGGCCCGCGAACTCAATCTCCCGGTGATCTGCCTGGCCCAGCTCAACCGTGCCGCAGAAACCCGCGAGGGGCACCGCCCCCGCATGGGTGATCTGCGCGAATCGGGCAGCATCGAGCAGGACGCCGACACGATCATGCTGCTGCACCGCGAGGACTACTACCACGTGGGCGACGACGCCTGGCTGAGCGAGAACCAGGACAAGGTCGGCGTCGCCGAGCTCATCATCGCCAAGCAGCGCAACGGCCCCACCGACACCGTCAAACTGTCGTGGGACCGCACCACCACCCGCTTCAAGAACTACACCGCCAACCAGTGGGCCCCCTCCTCGGCGTACACAGGCGGCGGGGGTGGCGGTGGAGGAAGCGGAGGCTACGGTGGCGGGCCCGCGGCGTATCAGGCCCCGCGGGCCAACCCCTACGCCGCAGGGCCAAACAGCACGCCTCAGCCCCCGTCCTACGGCGGCTTCGCCCCCGGCAAGAAGTCCGGCCCCGAACAGGGCTTCCGCGACGGCGGCGGGCCGGACAGCATGTCCGAGATGGCTGAGGATGATCTGCCGATCTGAACGGGCGGGCCGGGTTCGTGGATCATTCGGTACACTCGTGCGTCCGAGCGTGCGTCGGTGCCTGTCTGTCGGCCGTCGGGCTGCGCGGGGTGCCGGTGGCTTGCTCGTGCCAGGAGCAACCGCGCGATGGCCCCACCCCCCTCGACCAACCGCCCCTCCATCGAACCCCCCTACGACGCGCCCAGCCCGGACCTCCGCGGCGGCGAGTTTCTCGGGCACCCCAAAGGGCTGTTCCTGCTCTTCGCGGTGGAGATGTGGGAGCGGTTCTCGTACTACGGGATGCGCGGGCTGCTGGTGCTGTACTTGATCAGCGTGATCGCGGTGCACCAGTTGACGCCGGGGGTGTACACGAACACGCTGGAGGTGAAGGAACTGCCGCCGGTCGCGGCCGACGGCACGCCGCCGCCGGAGGGGTCGTCGGTTGAAGGCCTGCAGACGCGTACGCTGGCGGTGCTTGTCGGCGGCAACCAGACCGCACCGACGGTGAAGGACGAGGCAAGCGGGCCGGTGCGCCTGGCCATCTCGCGCATGGAACTTGTCGACGACCCGGACAAGGCGGGCCAGAAGAAGTGGGTGCCCGTCGCCACGGAGCCTGTGGATACCCCGCTGCTGACGCGCGGCGAAGCGGGGGCCAAGGACAAGTTCGAGGGGCAGGAACACCGCCTGCGCATCTCGAACCCCACGGACCAGCCGGTGAAGGCGGAGATCAAGATCCGCCGTGACGGTGCCGACGGGCGGACGTTTTACCGCATCAACGACAACGTCGGCGTGGTGGGCGTGACCATCAAGCCTGACAAGGAACTCAAGGAAGGTGAAAGGCCCTTCGAGCTCGTGATCGCCGCCAACACCCACGACAGCGGGCGCAACTGGCTGCGCTCCGACGCGTCGGTGCTCTACGGCTGGTACACCGGCCTGGCGTACCTCTTCCCGATCCTCGGCGGGATCATCGCCGACAAACTCATCGGCACGCACCGCTCGATGCTCATCGGCGGCCTGCTGATCTCGATCGGGCACATCATCCTGGGCATCTCGGGCTTTGGCGAGATGGCCCAGAGCAAAGAGGGCCTGAGCCTGTTCATCA
>CAYZFW010000202.1:0-5726 GCA_964477615.1 uncultured Phycisphaeraceae bacterium
CAGCACCATCGCCAGCGGCTTCTCGGGCCGGGCGTTGTTGTCGCTATCGCTATTGACCGGCAGCGTGAGGTACGACACCAGATCAAGCCCGTCGCGGCTCTTGATCACCACCGGGTGCATCCGCGCCAGCGGCAGCCCTTCCAGCCGCTTGTTGTTGGTGAACAGGAACGTCGCCTTGGGACTCGAACCGGGGGCGCGGTCGTAGCGGTAGAACCGGACGGGGCCGTTGTCGGGGTAGTACGAGACGATCCACGTCTTGTCGTCGAGCGTCCGTGACATGATGTTCACGTCGCCCTCGGCGACGGTCTGCAGATACGCCATGTCGGCCTCGATTGCCTTATCGAGCACCGTCCACTTGCTCCGCGTGTACTCGAACGCCACCGCCTGCACGTTCCGCTCGGTCGGGTGGATGATCACCGCCCCGGCGTCCGCCTTCGCGTCCTCGGCGATCAACTTCTTCTCGCCCGACTTCAGATCGAGCGAAAACAGGGCCGACGTGTCGCGCCCGCGGCTGTCGGTCATGTACACCGCCGTCCCGTCCTTGTTGAAGCCCGACACACTCGTCGTGAGGATGTCTTCGACAGGAACGCTCTGGAATTTCTTCCATTCGTACGCCGTGCCCTCCTTCAGGAAGGCCTTGTAGTAGTCACTGCCGCCCGCCTTGGTGTTGGTGAACGCGAACCGCACGCGGAAGTCGTCGTCCACCGAGATCCCGGCGCAGACATCACCCTCAATCGTCCCGGGGTTCTGCACCACCAGCGTCCGCTCGCCGCTCTGGATGTTGACGCGGTACAGGTCGTGCAGGCGCGGGTCGCGGTCGTTCAGCCCCACCACGATCTCGTTGGGGAACTTCTCGCTCACCCGTTCGATCTGTGCGGCAACGCCCTTCAGCGGCGTCACGTTAATGGTCTTGGCGGTGCTGATATCCGTGGAGTACACGTTCCAGTTCTCGTCGCCGCCCTGGTCTTGCGTGTACAGGATGTTCGTGCTGTTGTACGCCCAGAAGTAGCGCCGCACGCCGCGCACCGTGTCCTTGGTCACCGGCTTGGCCTCGTCTGGCTTGTCGATGGGCCCGACCCACACGTTCATCACGCCGTCGACGGCGGCCCGGAACGACAGCCACTTTCCATCGGGGCTGACCTGAACCCCCGCGCGGTCAGGGTTCCCGAACAGCACCGACCGCGGGATCAGGTTGGACGCCGCCGCCTTTGCGGGCGCAGCGGCTCCGGGGGCGGGGGTCGAATCGCCAAAGGCGATAGGGGCAACAAGCGCCGCGGCCAGCGCCACGGCACCAACGGTCATCGTGCGTTTCATGTCAGGCATGCTCCTCTTCGATCGATGCAGTGTGGGGGCCATTCCCGCCGCGGCCATCCGGGCCGCAATGAAGGGAAGGTAACGGTGGACGGGTTATGCCGACTCAATGGGGATTCGGACGCGGCTCTTTCCCACTGGCCACAAGGGAATCGCACCCTCTTTACGCCGCAACAAGACTCGACATCTCCGCCGAGATCGCCCCGATCCCCCGGAACATCTTCATCGCCGCCTCGGCCAGCGTCCGCATCTGCCCCGGCGTGAACCCGCAGGCGTTCATGTCGTCCTTGAACGCCGCCCACAGCGGGCGCTGCTGATCGCCGTAGGGGTCGAGATACTTCATCCCTTCAATCCCGTTCAATCCCAGCGACCGCCCCAGCGCCTTGGCGATGAACTTGTTCCCGTTGTTCGACCCTTCCATCACATAGTGGAACCCCAGCAGCGAGAGCGGGTCACGCGCCGCCGAATCGCGGATCTCCTGCACCAGCGCCGCCGTCGCCGGCAGCGCCGTGATCGTCGCGGCATCCACGCCGTAGAACCGCAGGTCCTCCAGCAAATAAGGCTCCTGGTACTGCGCCGGCTTGACCACCTTCGCAATCGCTGGCACCTCCCCGGCGTGCGCCCGCAGCAGCGATTCCAGTTCCCGGTGGACCAGCAGCAGCTGCCCCAGGTACGCCGCGTACTGCTCGCGCGAAACCTCACCCTTCACCAGCGACTGCTGAAACCGGTGCCCCTCCGCGGCATCGTGCAGCGCCTGCGTCGACGTCTTCAGCACCTCCATCACCGTGGGCATCGCCTGCGAACCGTGGTTGTGAAACGGGCATCCGGACATGGTGTGGCTCCTCAGTGGGGTGATCGTGCAGTTGAGAATGAGTCTCAGAGCGTATCGGCGCGGGGCAATGCCGTCAATCCGATGCGGCGCACGCCGGCACATGAAAAAAGCCCGGGACGTCGTGGTCCCGGGCTTCGTGTTGGTCAGGCAGTCTCGGTGTTGGTTGGTCAGTTGACGCGAACATCGATCTTGCGGGCCTTCACTCGGTCGCTCTTTGGCAGCGTCAGTGTCAGCACGCCGTGCTCGTACGAAGCGTTGATGTTCGAAGCGTCGATCCCCTCGCCCAGGCGGAACGAGCGGGCGAAGTCACCGACGCCGTACTCGCGGTGCAGCGCCACGGCGTTCTTACCCGCGGGGAACCGCGGCGCGACCTTCGCGCTGATCGCCAACTCGTTCCCGCTCACACGGACGTCGATCCCCTCGGGCGAAGCGCCGGGGATGTCGAGTCGGACGGTGAAGGCGTTGTCGGTTTCGGCGATGTCGGCCGCGGGGCGGAACGTCACGCCGGCGGTTGTTTCGGGTGCCTCGGCAGTGCTGCAGCACGAGGGGCCGCATCCGCAGTCGGAACCGTTCGTGTTGGGGTCGACTCGGTTAGTGGGGTCGACTCGGTTAGTGGGGTCGACTCGGTTAGTGGGGTCGACTCGGTCAGTCGGGTTGATTCGGGTGGTCGTGTTCATGGTGTGGTCCTTTGTGTGTGAGTGGTGGAGGAGGTGCGTCTGAGCGGTGCTCTGATGGATCGTGTCGGAGTCGTCGCCGAGGATCCGGGGGCGGCGACTCCGCTTTGGGATCAAGCCTGCGTCACCGCGATCTTCCGCGGCAGCACCTCCGCCGCCTTGGGCAGCGTGATCGTCAGCACGCCGCTGTTCAGGCGGGCGCTGACCTTCTCCGCATCGACCGCGACGGGCAGCCGCACGGTGCGCGAGAACGTGCCCGTGGCCCGCTCGCGGCGCAGGAACTCGGAGTTCTCGATGGAAGCCTCCGTCTTCCGCGTGGCGTTCAGCGTCAGCTCACGGCCCTTCAGGCTGATCTCGACGTCGTTCATCGAGAACCCCGGCAGCTCCGCCTCGACGAAGAACGCGCCCTCGTCGTGCCACATGTTCAGCGCGGGGAACGGCTTGGCCGTCGCGAACGGCACGGGCACCTCGCCACCGAAGCCTCGGAACGCTTCATTCAGCAGCCGGTCCACGTGGCTCGACAGATCGGTCATCGGGACACTCGCAAAGGGATGAGCGGAAACAGTTCGGCAAGCAAGCATGTCAGAGACTCCTTTCAAGGTGTGTCGGTTCGACTTGTGTCGGTGATCGTGTGATCCGAAACCGCGGGAGGGATCGTGAAGGCCCCGCCGCGTGCGTGGGTGTGCGGACATGCGTCCACCGATGCCCATTGCAACCCCGATGCCAGACCTCCCTGTGCCCGTTTCCGCAGCGATTCCGGCCCATCTGGCGTTATCCGCCTGTCAATCTGACAGCACCAGGGCAGCCGAGCGCCGCCCTGACAGCGGGGTCGGTGGGGTACGCATCGAGTCTGCCATCTTTGCATGGCCCTCGCGGGTTTCGTGGGGATGGCAGGCTGAAACCCCTCCCTGCAAAGCCGAATCCCGGCACCCCGTTTGCACAACAATCCCCCATGGACTTCAACCGCCTCACCCAGAAATCCCAGGAAGCCGTTCAGCAGGCCCAGTCGCTCTCGGTCCGCTTCGGCCACCAGGAGACCGACGCTGAGCACCTCCTCCTCGCGCTCGTGCAGCAGGAAGACGGCCTTGTGCCGCGCCTGCTCGAACGCATGAGCGTTGACGCCGGCGCGCTCGCCGCCGAACTCGAAGCCACGCTCTCGCGCCGCCCGAGTGTCAAGGGCCCCGGCGCCGAGCCGGGCAAGATGTTCGTCTCGCAGCGATTCAATCAGGCGGTGATCAAGGCCGAGGAAGAGGCCAAGCGCCTCAAGGACGAGTACGTGTCCGTCGAGCACCTCGTGCTGGGCATCATCGCGGAAGGTGAGAAGTCCGACGCCGGTCGGCTCCTCCGATCCTTCAAGATCACCCGCGACGCCTTCCTCGCCGCCCTCACCAGCGTGCGCGGCAACCAGCGCGTCCAATCCGCCAACCCCGAAACGACATACGAAGCGCTCACCAAGTACGGGCGCGACCTCGTGAAGGACGCCGCCAGCGGCAAACTCGACCCCGTCATCGGACGCGACGCCGAGATCCGCCGCGCCGTCCGCATCCTCAGCCGCAAGACCAAGAACAACCCGGTGCTCATCGGCGAGCCCGGCGTCGGCAAGACCGCCATCGTCGAGGGCCTCGCCCAGCGCATCCATCGCGGCGACGTCCCCGAAGGCCTCAAGGACAAGACCGTCTTCGCCCTCGACATGGGCTCACTCGTCGCCGGCGCCAAGTTCCGCGGCGAGTTTGAGGAACGACTGAAAGCCGTGCTCAACGAGGTGAAGCAGTCCGAGGGCCGCATCATCCTCTTCATCGACGAGCTTCACACCATCGTCGGCGCGGGCAAGGCCGAGGGCGCGATGGACGCCGGCAACATGCTCAAGCCCATGCTCGCCCGCGGCGAACTCCGCTGCATCGGCGCCACCACGCTCGACGAGTACCGCAAGCACATCGAGAAGGACGCCGCCCTCGAACGCCGGTTCCAGACGGTCGTCGTCGAGCAGCCCACCGTCGAGGACACCATCTCCATCCTCCGTGGCCTCAAGGAGCGTTTCGAGGTCCATCACGGCGTGCGCATCGCCGACGCCGCGCTCGTGAATGCCGCGACCCTGAGCAGCCGCTACATCACCGATCGGTTCCTCCCCGACAAGGCGATCGATCTGGTGGACGAAGCGTGCGCCATGATCCGCACCGAGATCGACTCGATGCCCAGCGAACTCGACGAGGTGACGCGCCGCGTCATGCAGCTCGAGATCGAGGAAGCCGCGCTCAAGAAGGAAACCGACAAGCCCAGCCGCGACCGCCTCGTCGCTCTGGGGCGCGAGCTCGCCGATCTGAAGTCAAAGGCTGACACCATGCGTGCCCGCTGGGAATCCGAGAAAGCCGGCATCGAGAAGGTACGCGCCCTCCGCGCCCGCATCGAGGACGTCCGTGCCCAGGCCGAGAAGGCCCAGCGCGCGTACGACCTGAACAAGGCCGCCGAACTTACCCACGGCCAGCTCCCCGCGCTGCTCCGCGAGCTCGAACTCGCCGAGGCCAGCGCCAAGACCGCCGCCCCCGGTGCCGGCCCGCGGCTGCTCCGCGAGGAAGTCACCGAAGAGGAGATCGCCGAGATCGTCAGCAAGTGGACCGGCGTCCCTGTCACCAAGCTCGTCGAAGGCGAGCGCGACAAGCTGCTGCGCCTCGACGAAGTGCTGCACGAGCGGGTGGTGGGGCAGGACGAGGCCGTCCAGCTCGTCGCCGACGCCGTCATCCGCGCCCGCGCCGGAATCAAGGACCCGCGCCGCCCCATCGGCTCGTTCATCTTTCTCGGCCCCACCGGCGTCGGCAAGACCGAACTCGCCCGCGCACTCGCCGCCACGCTGTTCGACGACGAGCGCGCGATGGTCCGCATCGACATGAGCGAGTACATGGAGAAACACTCGG
>CAYZFW010000203.1:0-5691 GCA_964477615.1 uncultured Phycisphaeraceae bacterium
GGGCATCCACCCCACCCCCGTATTGGCCATTCGCCATTTGCCATCTGCGATTTGAGCGTTGAGCTTTGAGCTTTGAGACTTGAGTTTCATCTCCCCCCGCTCACGCCCACCTTTACACTCCTCTCCCCATGCCCCCCCGCCGCGACACCCCGGCCATGCGCCAGTACGACGCCTTCAAGCGTCGCTACCCGGACTGCGTGCTGTTCTTCCGGATGGGGGATTTCTACGAGATGTTCGATGAGGACGCCCTGACCTGCCACCGGGCGCTGGGCATCACGCTGACGCAGCGGACCGAGGGCATCCCCATGGCGGGCGTGCCGTACCACTCGGTTGAGAACTACCTCCGCCGCATGATCGAGCAGGGCTACCGCGTCGCGGTGTGCGACCAGGTGCAGGACCCCAAAGAGGTCAAAGGCTCGGCGGTGATCGAACGCGCCGTCACGCGCGTGCTCACCCCGGGCACGCTCGTCGACGAGGCCCTGCTCCGCGACGACATCCCGAACAACCTCGCCGCCGCGTGCTTCACCGCCCCCGGCGACGACCCCGCCGCCCGCGTCGGCGTCGCGCTGGTGGAACTCTCCACCGGCGCCTTCACGCTCTTGGACTGCGCCGCCTCGGAACTCGTCGACGAACTGGCCCGCCGGCGCGTCAGCGAGCTGATGTACTGCCCCACCGCCGACGGAAAAGCCCCGCCGCGCGTCCAGCGCGTGCTCGACCTCTTGCGCGTGCCCGGCACGGCGCGTCCAACGTGGCACTTTCGCCACACCGAGGCGCTCGAAGCGGTGCTGTCGCAGTTCCGTGTCTCCACCATCGAGGGCTTCGGCCTGCGCGACTCCGACCCGGCCCTTCCCGCCGCGGGTGTCATCGTCCGCTACCTCCTCGAAACCCAGGCGATGGACACCGCCCACCTCGCCACCAGCGAAGGGGCCTCATCCGGCTCGGCCTCCGCGATGCGGCTGCGGGCCAAGTCGCTCGCCCACCTGCAGCCGCCTCGACGAGAGCCCCCCGAGGACGGCCGCCTGCTCATCGACGCCGCCGGCCTCCGCGCCCTCGAAGTCGAATCAACGCTCCGTTCCTCCGCTTCTCCCGGCAACCGCGGCACCGAGTCCGACGGCTCGCTGCTGGGCGTCTTCGCCCGCGTCGGCGGGCCGAACTCCCCCAGCGGGTTCCGCGGCTGCGCCACCCCCATGGGCAGGCGCCTGCTCCGCGACTGGCTGTGCCGCCCCTCGCGCGAGATCGAGACCATCCGCGCCCGCCACGCGGCAGTGGCCGTCCTCGTCGACGACCGCCCCCGCCTCTTTGCCCTCGACAAGTCCATCGACGGCGTGCAGGACATCCCGCGCATCGCGGCCCGCATCGGCCTGGGGCGGGCCAGCCCGCGCGATCTTGTCGCGATGGCCCGCTCGCTCGCACGGCTTGCGCCCGTGAAGGCCGCGGTTGAGGGCTCGCCCGCGCTCGCCCGCGCCGCCGCCGCCCTGGGCCCGCTCGAAACCGCGCTGGAGCCCGTCGCCGCCGAGATCGTCCGGGTGTGCGTCGACGACCCGCCCGCGAACCTCCGCGACGGCGGCCTGGTGCGTGACGGCATCGACCCCGTGATCGACGAGTGCCGCGCGCTCCAGAAAGACAGCGGGCAGTGGCTGGCGGAGTACCAGGCCCAGCTCATCGCCAGGCACGACCTGCCGAGCCTCAAGGTGGGCTTCAACAAGATCTTCGGCTACTACATCGAACTGCCCAGCGCCCAGTCGAAGCGTGCACCCGCCGAACTCACGCGCAAGCAGACGCTCAAGAACGCCGAGCGGTACATCACGCCGGAACTGAAGGCCTTCGAGGACAAGGTGCTCTCCGCCGAGGACCGCGCGGTGCACCGCGAGGGCGAGGTGTTCTTTCGATTGTGCACGCTCGTCTCGACCGTCGCCGCCGAGGCGGGGGCCTTCGCCCGAACCATCGCTGAACTCGACGTTCTGGCCTGTTTCGCCGCCCAGGCGCAGCGCCGGGGCTGGACACGCCCCGAGATGACCGACGCTCCGCTCCTCCGCATCACCCAGGGCCGCCACCCCGTCCTCGAGTCCATCCTCGGCGAGAAGTTTGTCCCCAACGACCTCGACCTCGGCGGCGTGAACCCCGAAACGCCGCCCAAAACGACTCCCGGCGTGAAGGTCCGCAAGCGGGGAACGTCTGCTCAGTCCCATCCGCCCGACGCGGCCTCGCTCGCGCTCATCACCGGCCCCAACATGGCCGGCAAAAGCACCTTCATCCGCCAGACCGCGCTCATCACCCTCCTCGCGCACGCGGGGAGCTTCGTGCCCGCGCGGGCCGCGACCATCGGCGTCACCGACCGCATCTTCACCCGCATCGGCGCCGACGACGCCCTCCACGCCGGGCAATCCACCTTCATGGTCGAGATGGTCGAGACCGCCTCGATCCTCCACCACGCGACCCCGCGCTCACTGGTCATCCTCGACGAGATCGGGCGCGGCACCAGCACCCTCGACGGCCTCAGCCTCGCCTGGGCCATCGCCGAGCGGCTCTCGGGCGTCGGCCGCGCCGACGCGCTCGCCGAAGCAGGCGCCGACGCCGCGGACGTCATCGCCCGCATCGAACCCGACCAATCCACGCACCGTGCACCCACCGCGCCCGCAGCCCCGCGCACCCTCTTCGCCACCCACTACCACGAACTCACCGATCTCGAAGACCGCCTCCCCGGGCGCGTCATGAACCTCCAGGTCGCCGTGAAGGAATGGAACGGCGACGTCGTCTTCCTCCACCGCATCATCCCGGGCCGCGCCTCGCGCTCCTACGGCGTCCACGTCGCCCGCCTCGCCGGCCTCCCAGCGCCCGTGGTCGAACGCGCCGCCGAACTGCTGGAATCGCTCAGCGTCAGCCACGCCGGCGGCTCACAGGCCGCCGAAGCCGCCGACCGCCGGACAAAGGAAAAAGCCGCGGAAAAGCAGCAACTCGCCCTCTTCGCCCGGGAGGAGCCGCACCCCGCCGTCGAAGCGCTCCGCGACACCCACCTCGAATCGCTCAGCCCGCTGCAGGCCTTCGACGCCCTGCGCGAACTCAAACGCCTCGTCGATGCGCCGGCCCAAAGCCGTCACGACTGACACCGCACCATCATCACCAACCCCCTCCTCATACCCTCACCCCCACCCTTCCCACTCATGCTCATCCGCAACATCAACGAAGTCACCGACAAGCCCGTGGCCATGGACGGCGTGAAGGGGGTCCGCATGGCCGTGATGTGCGGCCGCGAAGACGGCGTCCCCAACTTCGCCCTCCGCTCGTTCCGCGTCGAACCCCAGGGCCACTCGCCGCGCCACGCGCATGATTACGAGCACGAGGTGTACATCGTCGAGGGATCGGGCGAGGTGCTGCTGGAAGGGTCATACCGCCCCATCAAGCAGGGCGACGTGGTGTATGTGCCCGCCGACAGCGAGCATCAGTTCCGCGCCGGCGACAAAGGCATGCGCTTCCTCTGCCTCGTCCCGGTCACACGCAACTGCGGCGACGCGACGCCGGGGAGTTGAAGGTTGAAGGACCGGATTTCCGAGTGGCATGCTTCCGCTTTGGGAAGCATGCTTCCAACGCGAAAGCATGTCACAAGCCGAGGTCAAAATGGCAACTCGCCTTCTACGTATTCTCCGCATGGCAATTGCGGGAACTACGACCGCGATGGGGATCGGATTTTTCAGCCCTCTCATCATGGGTGCGATCGGCATGTCTCCTCGCGTTCGAATTGTCGACCATAGCACCTATGTGGGCAACAACCTGTGTGCACGCACGCGCATCCATATCTCCTACATGCCGATGCGAGCGGCACTGAATGATCGCGGGGTCCCTGCGGGCTCGATGATCGACACGCCCGTCCAGAGCACATTCGCCAGATCAGCAAACGAAAACTGGGTGTTCGAGATCGCTTCGGGCTTCCCGATGCGATCAAACCTCTGGAGAGTGGTTGAACAGTCGGATCGGTCTCGTCGGCATGACAACTTGTCGTTCGCGATCGGTACCGCCACAGCGCCGCCCATTATCGTGCAGGATGCGTTAGGCGAATCCACATGGAACGCTGGCTTCCTCCGACGGTTCCCGGTTGCTGCGAACATCGTGGCACCGGCGCTCATCGTCAACTCGCTTTTCTGGACGATTACATCATCCACTTCCCTTTGGCTGTTTCGACGCTGCCGAGCGTGGAATCGCATTCGACTGCGCAAGTGCCAATGGTGTTGCTACCCGACAGTCCAGGGGAAGTGCCAATGTCCGGAATGCGGCAGACTGGTTGCATAGACACATTCGTTTGGCCCTGCTTCAAAGGGTGGCACGGGTTTCCAACCCGTGTCGGCGGGCGAGAACATCCACGCCGTGAGCGTCGATCCTCCCCATCACCGGCTGGAAGCCGGTGCCACCAGAGCCAAAGAAAAACACCCCGCGAATCGCAGGGTGCAAATCCAAACCAATCCGTCCAAACCCCTCAAGCCTTCGCCGGCTGAGCCTTCGAAGCCTTCTTCGCCGAGTACACGAGGTTGTCGAAGGTCTGCGGGTCATCGATGGCGATCTGGCTGAGCATTTTGCGGTTCAGCAGCACGCCCGCCAGCTTCAGGCCGTTGATGAACAGCGAGTACCGCGTCCCGCGCATCTTGCACGCGGCGGTGATACGCGTGATCCACAGACGCCGGAAATCACGCCGGCGGCGGCGACGGTCACGCCACGCGTACCGACCGGCGCGCATCAGCGCGACCTTCGCCTGCTGGAAGTGGCGGCTCTTTGTCCCGAAATACCCGCGGGCTTCGCGCAGAACGCGCTTGTGCTTGCTCCGGCGGGCGGTGCTCTTACGTGCACGAGGCATGGGCGATTCTCCTTCTGAACAAGGCTCGACGGGGCGGGCATCAGCGCCCGGCTTGGGTCCCGGCGTGCAAGGTGGTCTTTACTTCTTCACAGCCGCCGCGGCCGCCGCGCGGGCCGCCTCGCGCTTGGCCTTCCGCTGCGCCGGGCTCGGGCTCTTCCGCAGCGCCGAACGGGGCTGCTCGCGACCGCGCAGACGCATGAACAGCAGCTTGCTGAGACGCTTCATCTCCGCCGTGGACATGAAACTGTCCTTGCGGAGGCGGCGCAGACGCTTCGGGCTCTTGTGCGAGCGCAAGTGCTTGCTGCCGGCCTTGGCGTGCTTCAGCTTGCCGGTCGCGGAGATGCGGATCCGCTTCAGCAGCCCCTTGTGCGGCTTGCTCTTGACTCTCTTGGGCTGCTTCGTCATGGCGATCAATGCTCCGAGACGGTCTACCCGCCGCGCGTGGTTCCCGCAGACGACACTTGGCGTCCAGGGGGCGGTTTGGGGGGTCAAGATACTAGCCGATCCCCCCCGCAAGGGCAACCCCTCGGCTCCACCACCGATACACTCCCGACCATGCCCCGATCCGTCCTCCTGCTCGTCAACCGCTCAAAGCCCCAGGTGGCCGAGGCTCTGCCCGCCATCCGGGCTCTGGTCAGCCGGCACGGCGTGCTCGCGGGCGAACTCGACGCCTCCAACGCACCCCTCCATCCGGGGGACATTCCCCCAGCCACCGACCTCATCATGGTCCTCGGCGGCGACGGCACCCTGCTCTCCCAGGCACGCCGCTGCGTCCACCTCGGGATCCCCCTCATCGGTGTCAATCTGGGCAAACTCGGCTTCATGTCCGAGTTTGACCCCGACGCCCT
>CAYZFW010000204.1:0-5674 GCA_964477615.1 uncultured Phycisphaeraceae bacterium
GCGGCCGGGCCCCGCCCGGGCCCGGGCCGGGGGCCGGGCGGGCACCCGAGGGGGCCCGCGGGGGGTGGCCCCGGCGGCCAGCCGGTGATGGGGGTGCGGTGTTTGGCACGCTGGGCCACATCCCATCTGCGGGAGACACCGGCTGGAAGCCGGTGCCACCTAGAAGGGCCAAACCCGCCGCAGGACGTGCCTCACGCGGTCGATCTTGGCCTTCATCGCCAGCCGCTTGAGGTTCGGGTCGGTCGCGGCCCCCGGGGGTGTGAGGGCCTTGGCTTTCTTCAGGCACGCCGCGGCTTTGGACCACTGCTTGGTGTGGAGGTAGGCCAGCGAGAGGTTGTGCCACGCCTCGGCGATGGTGGGGTCAAGTTTGAGGGCTCGGCGTTCGGCTCTGAGGCCGAGGCGGTGCATGCCGGACTGCAGGCACGCCACGCCGAGGTGGTGGTGGGCCTGGGGGTCGTCGGGGGTGAGGCGGCAGAGGCGGGTGAAGACCGCCGCGGCGTCGCGGGGGAGGTCGGCGTCGAGGCATAGGACGCCCAGGTCGCGGAGGGTTTCGGGGGATGCCGAGGTGGTCGAGTGCGGGGCGGTGGTCTGTGGGCCGGCGGGCTCCGCCGCGGACCTGCGGAGCTTGAAGAGTTCGCGCTTGATGTGCTTGCGTGCCGTATCGGCCTTGCCCTGCATCAGCCGGACCCGAGCCAGGCGCAGGCGCGCCTCGGGGTGCTCGGGGTGGTGGCGTAGCACGCGGCTGAAGCGCTTGGCGGCGACATCGAGTCGGTGCTGCCGGGCCGCGATCGTGCCCAGCGCGAACAGGGCATCGGCATCGGCGGGCTCGAGTTCGAGCACGCGCCGGAACTTCTCCGACGCTTCGCCCAGCCGGTTCATGTCGGCGAGCAGGTGGCCCAGGTCGAGCAGCGTGTCCACGTCGCCGGGGTTGTCGCGCAGTTCACGGAGGTACCACTGGCGGGCCTCATCGGGCTTGTTCAGCCGCTGCAGGCACCACGCCAGACGCGCGGCGATGCGGGGCGACGGCGGGCGGCCGGGCTGGCCGGGTTCGGCGTCGTCGGGGCCGCTGGCGGTGGACTGGAGCTTGAGGGCCTCGCGGAAACACGCGGCGGCGCGATCGAACTTCCCGAGTTCGACCAGTGCCTCGCCCATGTTGGCGTAGGCGTCGGTGTGGTCGCCCTCGAGGTGGATGGCCTGGTAGAACATCACCTCGGCGTCGTCCGGGCTGCCGGTGCGGGCGAAGGCCTCGATGGAATGGACATAGGCGTCGAGGCGGCACGGGTCGATCTCGCGGGCCTTGGCCAAGGGGGCCAGGGCCGAGGCCGGGTCGTCGGCGCGGAGGTGGTTGACCGCCGAGGCGACCCACGGGGTGGCGTCCTTGTTGGGGCTGAGCCGGGCGGCGTCGGCGAAGGCCTGGGCGGCGGCGGGCCACTTCTCGGCGGCCTCAAGCGTCATCCCCAGGTTGAAGTGCCACTCGGCCCGGTCGGGGTGGGCCTCGATGGCCTTGCGGAGCAGCCGCTCGGCCTCGGACCACCGCCCGGCCTCGTAGCACTCGTGGGCCTTCTCAACATGGTCGTCGGCGTCTTGCCACTCGTGGCTCATGTCTGTGTTCGGTGGGGAGGGCGACGGGGGAGTTCCGCTTGAGCGTCATGGTAGCGGGCGTCGCGCGTGCGGGGGCGCGTGGTGGGGGTACGTGGCGGGGGTGCAGACGGAAGGTGCGGGTGTCGTGGATGGTGAGGGACTGATTTCCCAAATTCATGGAATCTCCGCGCTTGGGCGGTGGACCTTTTGATGTTCGTTGGTATGAATCTGGTGGTGAACTTTCGCGTGCGACAACTCGGGGCGGCGGCGGGTCTGGTGGTTGCCGGGCTTGTGGCTGCGCGGGACGGGCTGGCGGCGCGGCCGCAGCGCGCCGGCGGGGGTGAGAACCGCTGGTCCGCGGTGGTTGAACGAGCTCCCGGTGACGGCGCGGCGATGACTTCGCTGCGTTCGGCGCTGAGCGCGGGGGCGGACCCCGCACTGCGACTGGAAGCGCTGCGGGCCATTGAAGCGACGGAGAACCCCGGCGCGGCGCTGATGCCGGTTGTCGCGGGTGTGTTGCTGCAGCCGGTGGACGCCGAGACGCTGCTCGCGGCCCTTCGTGCCCTGGGTGGGTTCCGCCAGCGCGAAGCGGTGGGGGAGGTCCTGCGGTTCGCGGCGTCGGCGAAGGACATTCACCAAAGCCCCGAACTCGCGGCCCAGGCGCTCGCGACGCTCGCGCGTCAGACGGGGCGGACGGACCCGGCGAACGAGGTCGAATCGTGGCGCACGTGGTTCGAGACCACCGCGGGCATGAACGACGGCGCGTGGGGCGCGATGATCGCGGGCTTCCACGCGGAGCGCTCGAAACTGGCCGAGGCAAGGCGGGCCGAGAGCGAATCGAGACTCGCGGGCGTGTACCGGCGTCTCTTGGTGAGCCTCCCCGAAAAGGACCGCTCCGGGGTCATCGCGGAGATGATCCGGGCGTCCTCTGCAGAGGTTCGGGCTCTGGGCGTGGATCAGGCGACGCGTGCGGTGCTCAACGCCGTGGACCTCGGCCCCGAGGTGGCGTCGGCGGCGATGGAGCGGCTGGCGGACCCGGATCAGACGGTTCGGGCCGAGATGGGCACGCTGCTGGAGAAACTGGAAGACCCGCGGATCGCGGCCTCGGCGTCGGCGGCGCTGGAGCGGGAGAGTTCGCCGGTGCCCGCCGCGGCGATCCTGCGCGTGCTGGCGCGGCATCCCCACCCCGCTTCACTTCGGGATGTGGCGGTGTGGTTGGACTCGCTGGGCCCGGCGTTCGCGCCGGCGGTGGACGCGGCGCTGGCGCTCGACCGCGCCGGGGCGATGACCGACCCCGATCTCGTCGCGCGGGTGCGTGAGGTGCTTTCGGCCCTGCCGATGAGCCGGCACACCCCGGGCACGGTGGCGCTGCTCGCCCGCGTGGGCGGCGCCGCGAGCGTGGCGGGGCTCATCGATGCGCCGACCGAGGAGGTGAGCATCGCCGCGGCGCAAGCGGTGATTGATGCACCCGAGTTCACGGATCGCGTGGTCGCAGCGGCTGGCCGGCGTGCGGCGCTGTTCGAGCCGGCGGTGCGGACGCTGGCGAAGCACCGCCCTACCGCGGCTGGCTTCGCGCTGGCTGAGGCCCTCACCCCGCCGAGTGCCGAGCGTGGCGCGGCGGTGCTGTCGGAGTACGCCGCGGCGTTGCCTCGGGCCGCACTCATTGAGGTCGCGGAACGTCAGCGTGATCTTTCTGTGCGTGAGCGTCTGCTCGCTTCGGCGGGGGCAGCGACGATCGCCGAAGGCCCCGAGGTACCCTCGCTGCTCGCGCGCACCCGCCTGCAGTTGAAGGACCCGGGCGCGGCGCTGGCGGGGATCGAGTCGGTATGCCCCACGTCACCCGATGCCGTCGGACCGAGTGTTGGCGCGGCGGCGTGTGATTCGTGGGCCGCACCGCTGCGGGTGACCGCGCTGGCGTGGCTGGGGCGTGTGGAGGACGCGGTGGCGGAGACACGCCGTGTGGGGCTTTCGGCGGTGGGCATCGCGTCGTGGCTGGAGGCGCTGGAGGGCGCGCGGGCATCGGCCCATGCGCCCAAGATCGCCGCAGCGGTTCGGGAGTTGTACTCCGCCACGCTGACGGCGGAGCAGTCGGCTCGGCTGGATGAGATTGAGGGGCGGTAGGTTCGGGCGGGGTCTGCCGGGGGACCGTGAGACTGGGAGCACCGAAGTCGATCCGAAGACGGATCGACTTCGGTGGCACGGGAGAGTCGCTTCCGGAATCCGCGGAGCCGTGGCCTACGGAGAGCGTGAACCCGTGTGGTTTCGCACATTCCCTCGCTTATGCTGGACCTGCCATGAAGACGATTCACCCGACTGTTCGCCGCGCCCTTGTGCTCGCTTGCTTCTTGATGCCCATCGGCGGTGTCGTACACGCGCACCCCAACCATGCGCCCGCGGCCGACACGTCCGTGCTCGAAGAGGCGCGCAAGGACGCCGCGGCGTGGGAGTCGAAAGTGAGCGCCGCACCGGCCGACGTGCGGATGCTCGTGGCGCTGGGTGACTCATGGCTGAAGGTCGCACGCATCACGACCGATCACGCCGACTTCGCCAGGGCCGAGTCCGCGTTCCGCAGGGTCTTCGAGAGCGATCGTCAGAGCGACTGGGCGCCGTACGGCCTGGCGTATGCGCTGGTGGGTCAGCACCGCTTCAAAGAAGCCCTGGAGTTCGCGCGGCGTGCGGCGTTCCAGCACCCGGAAGAGGAGCAGACGCTCGCGCTCATCTGCGATGTCCACCTGGCTTTGGGCAACAGCATCGAGGCGCGGGCGATTGCTCAGGCCATGTGCGACGACAAGAGCCTGACGCTCGAGTCGCTCGCGCGGCTGGCGCTGGCTCACCAGGCGTGCGGCGACATGGAGGCCGCGACCACCGCCATGCGCGAGGCGCTGGAGGCGGGCACGATGCTCGAGGCCCCGGCGCGGTCGCTGGCGTGGTGCCGGTCGATGCTCGGTGACTTCGCGCTTGAGGTGGGTGAATTGGAGGCGGCGCACGCCGAGCACGAAGCGGCGCTGCTGATTGATCCCGCGTGCCACCACGCGAAGTGGCAACTGGCGCGGATTCATCTGCGCGAGGGTGAGGCCCAGGAGGCCCGCGATGATCTGCGTTCGCTGGTCGCGTCGTACCCCAAGCCGGTGTACTTCGTGACCCTCGGCGACGCCGAGAAGGCTGCGGGCGATGAGTCCGCGGCGAAGAAGGCGTACGCCGAGGCGGAGTCGCGGATGCTGCACGAACTGGATGACAAGGGGCTGGGGCACATCCGCGAACTCGCGGAGTTCTGGCTGTCGCACGGCGGCGACGCCAAGAAGGCGGCGGAACTGGCGCTCCGCGACGTGAACGAGGTGCGCCAGGATTTCGGGGCGTTCGATACCGCGGCGTGGGCGCTCTTCCGGGCCGGGCGCGTGAGCGAGGCGGTCCCGATGGCGCTGGAAGCGCAGACGCGGAACTCCGGCGATGTCCGCTCGAAGTGCCGTGCGGGCATCGTGCTCGCCTCGGGCGGGCGACTGGTGCAGGGGCGACAACTGATCGCCGCAGCGCTGACGAAGACCGACGCACTGGAACCGGCGCTCGTTCAGGAGGCTGAGAAGGTGATGGCGGAGACCGAGGCCGCGGTGCGGGCGGGGCCAGGGAGCGGGGGCGGACGGTGAAGCGCCGCGCGTTCATGGTGGCGGTGTTCGTTGTCGCGCTGGTGGCGCTGGTGCTGTGGCGTCCGATGGAGTCGGGGCGGCCTGAGATGCCCGCGGAGGGTCAGAAGGACGCGGAGCACGGGTATCCCGCCATTGGAACGGCGGGAAACCCGTGGCACGTGCCTGCACCCGAGGGCGCTCCGGTCCGCGCATGGTGGGATGTTCCACCGGCGGGCGATGCCGACGCCGACAAGCCGTTGGCAATGCGGAAGATCCGCACGCCCAGCGGGGCGGTTCGGTTCGTGTCGGCGCTCACGGCGCTGGATGAGATTGCGGTTGGCAATGCGAGCGGGGGCGCGGGCGGCGATGCTGACCAAGGTAGCGCGGCCGATTTCACCGATGCCGCGGGCGAGCCTTCGGACCTCGACGACGATCACCCGGGCTCTTACTGGTCGAACCTTGGCTACACGACG
>CAYZFW010000205.1:0-5271 GCA_964477615.1 uncultured Phycisphaeraceae bacterium
CCGGGTTGACGCTGGAGCGCATGAAGTACCCGCCAAGGGCGACGGCGGCGAGGACGAGCGCGATGATCAGCCGCCCGGACGCGCGGGGCCTGCGGACCCCGGGCTGGCCTTCACGGAACAGGGGCATGTTCGGCTCCTTTCGTGGGTGGGATGCGGGCCGATGCAGGCGAGGGCATGCTATCACGGGGTGAGGGAGTACATCTCCGGGTGGCTTGCTTCTGCTCTGAGAAGCATGCATTCAAGGCGCGTGCAATCTCGAGTCCACGAGCATGCTTCTCAGAGCAGAAGCATGCCACCCATACTCATGGCCATGAACAAAAAACCCGCCGGGAAGGCCCGGCGGGTGTGGCTGAAATCACGCGGTCATGCACTCAGGCTCTGCGGCGCTGGGTCACGGCATCTCCGGCTCGGCGCGGGGCGGGGTGAGTTCGCCGTCGTTGTCGCTGGCGGGCATTGAGCGGGAGCGGGCGTCTTCGCCGAAGAAGAAGAAGGGGAAGCCGCCGCCGCCGATCTTGTCGGTGTTGTAGATGTACTGCGCGTCGAGCGCCCTCTCGATGCGCAGGGCCAGTTCGCTGAGGTGGGCGGCGGAGTAGGGGTCGAGTCGGCCCTCGCCCTTGCCGGTGATGGCGGTGAGCTTGTCCTTCAGCGTGCGGAGTTCCGCAACGGCGAGGGTGGCGACGGGCTTGCCCGCGGCGCCGACGATGCCGTCGGGGAACGCGAGGTCGATGAGCCGCTCGACGTGCTCGCGCTGAAGGTTGCGGCGGAGGCTCGAAATCATCGGCTCGCGGGCGGTGGAGCGCTTCGCCGAGCCTTCCTCGATCTCCTTCCAGACGGCGGACGAGACCGCGCCCATCACCTCGGGGAGCGTGACGGCGTCCTCGCCCGACGGCGTGCGCCACTCGTTGTCAAGGACGCGGCGCATGGTGTCGGGGTTCATCAGGCCGGTCATGACGCTGGCCTGGATGCCCAGGATGCGGTCGTGGACGGGCCAAGTGGCGTCTTCCGTGGGGGAGCCGCCGTTGTCCCAGAACTTGTCGACGGTGAGGTGCTTGAGCATCTCCGGGGTGAGCCCGAAGGCCTCATCGAAGAAGGCGTTCTCGATGACGAACTTCAGCGCGGCTCGCTGCTGCTCGACGGGGACGTTCTGCACCGGCGGGCGGCCGTTGGGGTCGCCCTTGCGGTCGCGGTTGACGAACGAGCCGCCGACCCAGCGGGTCATGTGCGAGACGGCGCCGAGGTGCTCGTTGAGGGTCATCATGTACCCGCGGCGAGCCTTGGCCCACGACTGGCCGTCCTTGACGTACTTCTCCAGCAAGCGCTCGCGGTGGTACTTCGCGAGGTTGAGGCGGCTGGTGGCGTAGTCGAGCGGGTTGGCGGCGAAGTCGTAGCGCCGCGCGAGCGGGTCGGGGCCCTGGGTGTCCTCGTCGGTGCCGTAGGCGAGTTCGGGCTCGGCCACGCGCTTGAGGACTTCCTTGACGTCGCCGAAGGTGTAGCCCGCCTCGATGACCCACATGTCGTAGGGGCCGATGTCGATCATCGTGTAGTCGCCCTGGACGGGGCCGGAGTTCATGTTGATGTTGACGGGGTTGTAGTCCATCACCGAGCCGGTGAAGGCCTTCTTGCCCTTGAAGGCTTCGGAGTTGATGTCCTTCATGGCGTAGACGCCCGAGGCCTTGAAGTTGTGGCGCAGGCCCAGGGTGTGCCCGACCTCGTGGGCGACCAGGTCGGCGAGCATTGGCCCGATGAACCAGTCGGGGATGCCGTCGAGGCGGTCGAACTTTTCTTCTTTCTTTTCGCCGTCCTTCTTGTCGTCCTTCTTCTTGTCCTTGGCGTTCTCGTCCTTGGGCTTGTCGCCCTCGCCATCGCCGGAGTCCGCCGGCGGTTCGAGCAGGCCTTCCATGTCGAGGTGCATGCCCATGAGGGCCATGTCCATCGCCTTGCCGCTGGCGGCCATGCACATCTGGTTCATCCAGTTGCCCGCGGCGTTGGGAGAGGACTCGATCACCGACGCGAGCGAGCCGGGCAGGTTGCTCATCATCTCGGCGCCGGAGGCCGAGCCGAAGCGGGCGATGCCGCGGGCGCGTCCGGGCAGGCCCGACTGCGTCTGTTCTCCTCGTGCGGCGAGCATCGCCTCCTTCGCGAGTTCGCGCATCACACCCTCGCGCTCGTTGGGCGGGGCGAGGCGGAGGCGGGGGTCCCACTGGGGGCGCTTGCGCAGCCATGCCATGGTCTCGGGGCCGTAGCCCTGCATGGCGGTCTCGGGCAGCAGGCGGTTGACTTGGTTCCAGAAGACGCGGATCCACCCGTCGGTAAGGACGATGTCGGCGTCGAGGATCTGGCCCGTGCGGGGGTCGACGCGCGAGGGGCCGATGGCGGTCGAGATGTCGTTGCTCAGCCAGCGGACGAAGTTGTAGCGGACGTCCTCGGGGTCCTTGTCCATGTTGGCGCCGCTGGCCTTGTCCTGGATGCGGACCTCGATGGCGTCGGAGATGCCGACCTTCTCAAAGGCCTTGTTCCACATGAGCACGCCGTCGCGGACGAAGCGGCGGTAGCGGACGGGCACGGTGTGCTCGATGTAGTAGACGATGGGTTCCTTGGGCGGGCTGACCTTGAGCTTGGGGTCGGCCTTTTCGAGGTGCCAGCGGTTGATGTAGCGGACCCACTTCTCGTCTTCGCCGAACTTGCCCAGGTCGCGGAAGTGGGTGGTGAAGTAGCCGTAGCGTTCGTCGGCCTCGCGGGGCTTGTAGCCGGTGTTCTCGGGGAGGACGGAGATGGAGTAGTGGAGAATCTTGAGGACGCCGTCGGCGCCGGGGACCTCGAAAGCGACCTCGATGTTGTTGGGGAAGGCCTTGGCCTCGACGATGCGGGTGAGGGAGGTCTGGACACCGCGGCCTGCGAAGCCGAAGAACTTCGCGGCTTGGCCGACCAGCAGCGCGTCGAGATCGATGACGGGGCCGCCGCCGGGGCCCATGCAGACGATCGGGACGTCGAGGACCACGCGGTCGGTGAAGTGGCGCGAGACGCTGATGCGGGAGGGCTCGTCGCCTGTGGAGCGGACGCTCATGTTGGGCTCGATGAGCGCGAGGCGTTTATCGAAGCGCTTCCAGTTGACGACCATGTCCTGCCCCTGCAGGCCGGACCACTCGTCGCCGCTGGACTGCGTCATGGCGAACATGAACTTCTTGGTGGCGAAGTCGCGCGGGAGCTCGGCGAGGATCTGCCCGTCCTTCTCGCGCCGCCACAGCGTGTAGAGCGCGCCGTCGGAGAGCACCGGGACCTTCTGGTAGTCCTTGCTGGATTCCTCGAACGTGGGGAACTCCGGCGGCTCCTTCGCGGGCGGGCCGCCGGGACCGGCGGGTGCCCCCGGGCCACCGGGTCCGCCCGGACCACCCTGCACCTGCGCGCCAGCGCCACCGGCGAGCACCGCCACCGCCAGCCCGGCGGCGAGCAGCAGTGCTCGGGCACCGCGCCGATGCGGGGAGGATGGATCGCTTGTCGTCGTCGTCACGGTGCCGTCGTCACGCATCTGGCTCATGGTCTGCTCCACGTTGTCATCAATCGGTTCCGGTGCACACGCCGAGAACACACACACCGGCGAGGGGAATCGCCGGGGATTCGGGAGGATACCGGCGTTGGACGCATCGGACGCGGGCGAGAGCGGGTGGAATCGACGAAATGCTGCCGGGCGAAAGCTCCCCCGGGTGGCATGCTCTCGTCTCCGAGAGCATGCTTCGGGCGATGACTGCCAGAGCCAAGACATGCTCACGCCGACGTGAGCATGCCACCCGATCCCCTGGGATTCCCCCCTGAAAAAAGGCTTGTGATCCGCGGTCGGCGCGGTAGGGTGGACGGCACGGAACAGTCCCCCGATCCGACCCGAGGAAACGCCATGCCCACGCCCGCTCTACTCGTCGCCGCGCTCAGTGTTTCCGCCGTCGCCGGCACGCCGCTGCCGGTGGAGGTGAACGACACCGGGAACGTGTCCCAGGTGAACCCCGCCGCCATCCCCGGCGCGTCTTTCGCCGTCCGCGGCACCGCCCCCTACCCCCTCACGCCGGATTGGACGCTGAACCTGCGCCGCCAGGTCGGCTCGGTGCGGATCGCCGACATGAACCGCGACGGGCGGAATGATCTCGTGATCGGGTGCTACATCTCGAACTCGTTCCCGCCGTACGACAACTGGCGGGACATGATCGTTTACAACACCCCGACCGGCCTGGAGGCGCTGCCGTCGTGGGTCTCGACCGACCAGGTCCACACCGGGGACACGCAGATCGGCGACATCAACCTCGACGGCTACCCCGATGTGGTGGCGATCACCGGCGGCGGGGGGTTCGCACCGCCCCGCATCTACTACGGCAACACCCCCGGCGCACCCCTCGGCGGGCCTTCGACCACCGCCACCTGGTTCGCCACGCCGCCCACCTCCGGGTGGGCCACTTCCGGCGCACTCTTCGACGCCGACAACGACGGCGACCTCGACCTCATCACCACCAACCAAGGTGTCTCACCCAACCCCTTCCGCCCCATGTACTTCTTCCGCAACCTGCAGGCGCAGGGCGGCGGGATGCCGACCTCACCCGTGTGGTCCAGCACGGAGTCCTCCATCCAGAACACCGTCGCCACGGCGGACATGGACGGCGACGGCCTGCCCGAGATCGGCGTCGCCAAGTGGGTGAACTTCCGCAGCGCCCTCTACGAGAACATCGCCGGGACCCCAAGCCTCACCCCGCCGTGGGAAGCGACCACCACCAACGGCGACCGCGGCGTGGCGTGGGCCGACGTCGATAACAACGGCTGGCCCGACCTCATGATCGGCGGCTCGTTCACCACCGTGCAGTCCCGTCTCTACTCCAACACCGCCGGCGTCCTGACGCAGACGTGGTCCGCCAGCCTCGCGTTCGTCGGCCAGCAGGAGATCGCCTTCGCGGATGTGAACAATGACAACCGGCCCGACTACGCCGAGGTGCACTTCTCGAACGGCCAGACGCACATCTTCATCAACGAAGACGGCACCCTGCACACCACCCCCGACTGGACCTTCGATGCCCCCGAAGTCGGCAACGCCCTGGCCTTCGGCGACCTCAACGGCGACGGGCGGCCCGACCTGGCGGTTGGCTACTCGGGCGACGTGTCGGTGCGTGTGTTCTACGCGGTGGTGCCGCCGTGCTTGGGGGATATCAACGGGGACGGCTCGGTGAACACGCAGGATTTGACGATCTTCCTGGCGAACTTTGGCTTGACCGTGACGCCGGGGACCAACGGGGACCT
>CAYZFW010000205.1:5281-5663 GCA_964477615.1 uncultured Phycisphaeraceae bacterium
GAACGGGACGGTGAATACGCTGGATTTGACGGTGTTCCTTGCGGCGTTTGGGGTGGCGTGTCCGTGAGGATGGCCTGTCCCGTGCCACGGGCTTCCGCATTCCGAGGCGGATGCCCGTGTCTTTGATCACGCGGCGACGAGTTCGCACGGGCATCTCGCTCTGAAGCGAGAAGCCCGTGGCGCGAAACCGGGCCACCTGTCGATTCTGAGGCCGCGTTTTCAGGCTTTCTGAGATGTCCCAAAAATTCTGTTGACAACGCGGGGGGGGGGGGGGGGCCCCCCCGACGACGTAAGGATATAAGAACCAAACCGTGACACACGGGCCCGCCCACGACCCAAAAAACTGGGAGTGTTAACATTTACGCCAACAAAAGACGCCACG
>CAYZFW010000206.1:0-5656 GCA_964477615.1 uncultured Phycisphaeraceae bacterium
CGTCGGTGATCGAGATGACGTTGGTGGGGATGTACGCCGAGACGTCGCCTTCCTGGGTCTCGATCACGGGCAGAGCCGTGAGCGAGCCGCCGCCGTTCTCGTTGCTCAGCTTCGTCGCGCGCTCCAGCAGGCGGCTGTGGAGGTAGAACACGTCGCCGGGGTACGCCTCGCGGCCCGGCGGGCGACGCAGCAGCAGCGAGAGCTGGCGGTACGCCACGGCCTGCTTGGAAAGGTCGTCGTAGATGCACAGGGCGTGCTTGGGCGTCTTGCCCTGCTTGCCGGCCCACATGAAGTACTCGCCCATCGCGCAGCCCGCAAAGGGCGCGATGTACTGCATCGGGGCGGGGTCGGACGCCGAGGCGTTCACGACGATGGTGTACTCCATCGCGCCGTGCTTCTTCAGCGTCTCAACGACCGCGGCCACCGTGGATTCCTTCTGGCCCACGGCGACGTAGATGCACACCATCGCGTCGGGCGTGCCCCAGTACTTCTTCTGGTTGATGATCGCGTCGAGGGCCACGGCGGTCTTGCCGGTCTTGCGGTCGCCGATGATCAGCTCGCGCTGGCCGCGCCCGACGGGGATCATGCTGTCGATGGCCTTGACGCCGGTGAGCATCGGCTCGGTCACGGGCTGACGCGCCGCGATGCCGGGGGCGATGATGTCGACGAGGCGGGTTTCCTTGGTCTGGATGGCCGGGCCGCCGTCGATGGGCTCGCCCAGGGGGTTGACGACGCGCCCGAGCAGGGCCTCGCCGACGGGCACCTGCAGGAGCTTGCCGGTGGAGACGACGGTGTCACCCTCACGGACGGTGAGGTAGTCGCCGTAGATGACCGCGCCGACGGTGTCGAGTTCGAGGTTGAAGACCTGTCCCATGACGGTGCCTTCCTTGGTCTGGAACTCCAGGAGTTCGCCGGCCATGGCGTTGGCAAGGCCATAGATGCGGGCGATGCCGTCGCCGACCTCGATGACGCGACCGACCTCGGAGACTTCGAGGGCGGCGGAGAACTGGGAGATCTCCTGCTTGATGACACTGGCGATTTCGTCGGTTTTGATCTTCATGGTGGTCTCTGGGGGCTTCGCTTTTCACCGCGGAGGCGCGGAGGACGCGGAGAAGGATTTCTGTGGTCTTTTCGATTCGTTACTTGGCGAGGATCTCGAATCGGCATTCAAGCCGGAAGGTCACTGATGGGTTTGGTGTCTCGGGCATCCACACGCGCTTGCCGAAGACGAAGACATCGGAGGCGTCGATCGACATCGCGGTGGCGTCGAACTCCTTGCCATCGCGGGCGACGAGCAAACGTCCGATTTTGTTGTTGGTCTGCGAGACCATGGCCTCGGCGGTCTTCAGCGCATCGGCGCCGGCAGTGGCGAGCGCCGCCTGGCGGGTCGCGGGGTCGATCTTCGGAAACTCGCGCTGGATGCCCTGCAGCGTCAGTTGCTTCCCCAGCGGCGCGGTGCGGACCAGCAATGCCTCGGCCGCCGCCCGATCGGGCACGCGAACGACCCACGTGGCCGAGCCGATCTCCCCGCCGCTCCGGGATTTGCTGAGGTAGCCCCCTTCGCGAGGGGAGCCGCTTCGGACCCGCTCCATCCGCGTGGCCCCTGCGGCAATCCCCGCCTCGCCCGTGAGCGTGTTCAAGGTGGACTGCATCGAGGCCAGCGCTGCATCAACGGCCTTGGGATCACCCTCCGTCGATTCGAGGCTCTGGAGGTAGGTCAGAACAAAGCCGGTGGATTTCAGTTCGAGGGTGTGCGAGCCAACAACCAGAAGTCCGCAGTTGCTGCAATCGGAGCCAGCGGCGGCGGATGAATCGGCCGATGCATTCGTGCCGCTGTGGCTGGGCTGAGCCGATCCCACAGACACCACCGACAACAAGCCCGCAAGCAACATCGCGGCGGTGATCCGCCGGGTCGGCTTGGGCATGATGGTGGTGATGTTGGCGTTCATTCGTGGGTCACTCGCCGATCAGCCGGTCAAACTTCGCCCGGAGCGCATCCGAGCCCTTGGTCTTCAGTTGCTCGCGCATCTTGCGGAGCATCGTGCTCACGCTGGCATCGATGAGTTTGTCGCCCACCTGGAGCCGCATGCCGCCGAGCATGGAGGGGTCGGTGTAGGGGTGCATCACCGGTTCGCGGCCGAGGGCCTGGGCGAGCCTGGTCTGGATGTGCGAGACCTGGTCGCGGCTGAGCTCGTGCCGGGTGTAGACATCCACCTCGATGCGCCCGAACTTCTCCTGCATCAGTTCATCGAACGCCGCAGCGATGGGCAGGAACTGGTTCAGCCGCTCCTTGCGGTTGACCACCAGCAGGAAGTGCAGCAGCAGGTCGGAGACGTTGCCCTTGAGCATCTTGACGAGCGACGCTTCGCGGTCACGCGTGCCGAGGATGCGCGAGGCGAAGAACTCGGAAAGCTGCGGCATCGACCGCGTGAGCTCGACAAGGGCGTCGATCTCCGAAGCGAGTGATTCGAGACGCGGCTGGCCGCCGTCGCTCTGCGCGAGATCGAACAGCGACCCCGCGTACACGCGGGCCAGAGCATCGGGGGGTGAATCGATCAGGGGCATGGGGGGCTCAAATCAGCAAATCAGCAAAGCTCAACTCAGCAAATCCGGACGGGCGTTCGACTGCTTCCGGCTCTAGTGCCCGATGCCTAGTGCCCAGTGCCTGCCGCGAAGCGGCTTTAGCGTCCCGCGTACGCGCCGCGGAACTCAGTCAAGCTGTTCTCGATCAGGCGGGCCTGATCGGCGGGGTTCAGTTCGCGCTCAAGAATCTTCGACGCCGCGGCGGTGGCCATCCCCGCCGCCTCGTTGTAGATGTCCTGCACCGCGGCCTTCTTCGCCGCCTCGATGCTCGACAGCGCCTGCTCGCGCATCTGGGCGATCTCCGCCTCGGCCTTGATCTTCAGATCGGCCGCCGTGCGCGCCGCCTCGGCCCGCGTCTGCTCGATGAGCCGCTGCGACTCGGCCTTCGCCGCCGCGAGTTCACGCGAGAAGCCCGCTTCCATCTCCGCCGCCTTCTTACGGCTCTCTTCCGCGGCGAAGATCTCTTCGCGGATCTTGTTGGCGCGGTCGTCGAGACCTTTGAGGATCTTGGGCCACACCGCCGTTGACAGCACGCCCAGCACGATGATGAAGATCACCAGGGCGGCGACGAAGGGAACCCAGTTGAACGCCACGGGGTTGGCGGCGGCACCTTCAGCGGCGAGGAGAGTCGAGATGAGGTTGGGCATAGGTGGTCTTGGCTCTTGAGTCTTGGGTCTTGTGCTCGGCGTGGGGGCGGCGACGAGTCGCGGGTTGGCTTTCCGTGTTCGTCTTCGCCCTCACGCCGGGCGTGAGGGGGGCGTGCCTTGCGGCGTTGCCCGTGGATCAATGCTCGATGCGCCGATCTTTCCCTCAGATGAGGAAGATCGCCAGCAGGCCGACGACGACCGCGAACAGCGTCGCGCCTTCGATCAGAGCCGCCGAGAGAATCATGTTCTGGCCGATGGGGCCGGCGGCCTCGGGCTGGCGGGCGATGGCCTCGACGGCCGAAGCGCCGACGCGGCCGATGCCGGGGCCGCCACCAAGAACCGCCAGACCGGCGGCCAGGCCAGCGCCCAGGCCCTTGCCGATGGCGACCAGGCCGGCCGACGACGCGGCGGCGGCTTCAGCGCCGTCGGCGCCGAACGCGGGGGAGGCGGCGATGAGGCCCAGGCCGGCGCCGATCATCATCTTGGTGGTCATCTTCGAGATCTTCATTGTCGGGTCTCCGTTGCTTCGAGATCGACGCCGCGCTCGCGGTCGTCCGTTCTGAGGGGTGATGAGTGAATGAATCGTTGGTCGTTGGAACCCCGCCGATACGCCTCGGCGGAGCATGGTTTCAATACGAGTTTCAGTGGGCGTGGGCGTGCTTGTGGTCGCCGTGGGCGTGTTCATCGTGCCCGTGGGCGTGGTCATCGTGGTGATGGTGCGAAAGGGCCGCGATGAACAGCGTCGAAAGGAACATGAAGATGAACGCCTGCAGGAACGCCACGAACAGTTCGAGGAACATGATCGCGACGCTGGCGACGATCGACACCAGGGTGATCGGCACGCCGCCGACCGCGCCGAGCTTCGAGAAGCCCAGGGCGCAGAACATGAGCAAGGTGGCCAGCAGCACGTGGCCCGCGGTCATGTTGGCGAAGAGTCGGATCGCCAGCGCGAAAGGCTTGATGAACGTGCCGAGGATCTCCACCGGGATCATGATGGGCGCGAGGAAGGTCGGGGCCCCGCCCAGGTAGTGCTTGAGGTACTCGCCCACGCCCAGCGAGCGAACCCCGTTCACCTGCACGATCACAAAGGTGACGATGGCCAGCGCCGCCGTGACGGCGATGTTGCCCGTGGCGGTCCCGCCGATCACAGGGTGGTGGATGCCAAAGAGATGCTGGATGTCCTGAAGCGGGACAAGGCCCAGGAGGTTGTTGAACAGGATGAAGAAGAACGCGGTGAGCAGGTAGGGGGCAAAGGCGTTGGACTTCTCACCCAACTGGGGGCGGATGACGTTGTCCATGAGGTAGAGGACGACCACCTCGATCAACTGCGCAAACCGGCCCTTGGTGATGAACCGTTCGTTGCCCTGCGACGCCGGCCCGGTGCCAATGGCGCTCGCCGCGGCCAGCATGGTGACGATCAGCAGGACAGCAACCACGACCATGTTCACGACGTGCATCGTGATGGGGCCGCCGAACACGGGCTTGTCGACCACGTGCTCGATGGGGTTTCCGGCGGCAAAAAAAAGAAGTTCGGTCATCGGGTGGCGGGGGGGGAGAATGAGTTGCGAAGGAGTTGTGAGCGAGAGGGAAGTCGAAGTCAAACGGTCCGAACACAAGCGGGAATGACCGCCCACGGGCTGCTGGAGTCCGCTCAAGCCGAGTGCCGAATCGGTTTCGGCGTCGGTTTGCCCCTAGGGGAGGGGTGTTGGCCGGGTCTTGGCCTTCACATCCGCCGCGTACGCCGCTACTTCCAAGAGGAGAGAAACGAAGTACGCCGAGATCGCCACGAGGCCGTAGGCGAGGGGATCGGAGGGGGAGGGGAAGTATAGCAGAGCGGCGAAAACGAGGAGCGAAACGGTCGCCACACCCCGAGCCGCCAGCCACGCCATGGGCCACCGCCCGAGGTGCCGGGGCTTCCAAGGGCGAAGAAACAGCAGGCCGGCGATCTGGGCAAGCGACACCGCGACACACGCCTTCCCCACCGCCGGCTGGCGGGCCGGGTCAATCGAGGCCAAAAGGAACCAAGCGACAGCCCCCACAACCCCAACCCCCACCAAAACTGCCCCCGCCAGATTTGCGAATGAAATGGCAAACTTCGGGCCAACATCGAGTGTAATCGGCGGTTTTTCGCCAAAGTTCGGAGCCTGCGGCATCATTCAGTCTCGCTCCTTCGGCTTGTCTCCGCCGTCCACGTCATCGGGGCGCAACGCCTCGAAATCGTCCGTGGCGTCCGGCGGGAACTCAAATCCAGGGGATTCGTTTTCGCCAATCTCCACAGGCTCGCTTGCAAACATCCCCCCAGGCGTGTTCCGCCGCGTGGGCGCGGGAACCTGCGGCATGGGGCCATGGTGGGCCACCCCCGCCTGATTCCCCGCGGTCCCAACCCCTTTGGCCCCCCCAGGATGGGCCGCCTTGTACGCCGCCGC
>CAYZFW010000207.1:0-5586 GCA_964477615.1 uncultured Phycisphaeraceae bacterium
AACGAAGAGAGGCACCGGCGGTTTTCCCGGGTCCCCCGGCCCCGCCCCCCGGGCCACCACCGCCGCCCTGCGTCCCGTGATCCCCAGCATCGATGTCACCTTCGTCGAGCAGCCCAGCAGCACCGTGAAGTCCCACGCGCGAGTCGTCGAGTGTGGCGTCGCCGGCACCCTCATCGATACGCCCGAAGATCAGCCGCCCCGCCGAGGTCTGCATGGTGCTCTTGACGATGAGCGTGACGTCGGTGCCGATGGCGGGTTCGCCGTTCTCGGCGATGACCATCGTGCCGTCTTCGAGGTAGCCGACGCCCTGCCCCGGCTGCTCGCCGCGCTTCAGGAGGTGGACGCTGAGGGGTTCGCCCGGGATGACGTTGGGCTTGAGGGCGTTGGCGAGGTCGTTGATGTTGAGGACGCTGACGCCCTGGATGGACGCCACGCGGTTGAGGCCCAGGTCGGTCGTGACGATCGTGCCGGGCATGAGTCGGGCGAGTTCGACCATCATCGCGTCGACGTCCTTGCCCGAGACCGTTGTCTCATCGAGGGTGAGGTCCAGGCGCGGCGACCGCTGCAGTTTCGCCACCACCTCAAGGCCACGCCGCCCCCGGGCACGCTTCATTTTGTCCTGCGAGTCCCCCAGCGTCTGCAGTTCCGCGATCACGAACCCCGGGATCACCAGCGGCGTCTGCAGCAGGCCCACCTCGGCGATGTCCTGCACCCGGCCGTCGATGAGCGCGCTGGTGTCGAGGATCAGCGGCTTGGCCCCGCGCAGCTGCTTGGCGAACTCCACGTACGGGATCACCAGCCGGAAGTCGTCCTGCGTCTGCAGCACCGTCGTGGCCCCGAGGTAGCACATGCCCAGCCCCAGGATCACCTTGATCATGAACACCTGCTGCCCGATCTGCGCATCGGACTTGGGCCCGAAGGTGCTTACGAAGTAGTCGATCACCATGCCCAGCAGCAGCGTGACGATGAGCCCCGCGAACCCGCCGAAGAGGATGGCGGAGATGGTCGAGAGCTTGCGCTTGGGCGTGAGCATGTCCACGCCGATGATGAAACCGAAGAAGACCGCGCAGCCAGCGACCACGAGGGGCCAGTAGTCCGACAGTTTGACGCCGGATTTGGTCTCGGGCGATTCGCTGACGATCCCCAACCCGACGACCACGGCCATCAGGACAACCACGATGGACGCGAGCAGGGCCTTCAGGCGGACGCGCTGCAGTTGGTCTTCATCGCGCTGGGCCTTGCGTGGTGCGGGGATGTCGCGCATGTGAAATGGTAGCGCGAGGATGTGAACGCTTCATTCGGAGCCTTGAGCACCATGAACAAACCACCGGCTTGGGCGGCCGCGGCGCAACAAACCAGCAAACCAGCAAACTGGAACGACAGTCTCGGAAGGTGGAGAGCCAAACCCCGAACCCCGACACCTGAACCCCAATCCCCATCGTCGTGGTAAACGGCCAGGACACCGGCGGCACCGGGCATCGGCCGCTTATGGCTGCTGCGGTCAAGCCCTGACCAGGTTCACGGGACACCCGTGCACCGGGCCCGGCCGCTTACCTCGACGACGGGAAGGGGATCATAGCGGCAAACTCGATGGTGGGGCAGGCTTCCAGCCTGCCTCTTCGGCGGAAGGCAGGCTGGAAGCCTGCCCCCCCGCTCGTTCAAGGCAGCGTCCCGCTCATCGCCTTCAAGATGAACTCGGGATCGGGGATGGCCGCGCCGACCGCTTCGCCGCGCCAGACTTTCTCGACCTGGCCGTCCTTGATCAGGATCGCCGTAGGGGTGGGGTTCCACTCAAAGGTCTCGATCCCGGTCTTTTCCTTGATCTCGCCGATGGAGAGTTTGCGGATTCGTAGGTTGGGGTCGCCTGCGGCGTACTGCTGCTCGAACATCTCGATCATCGGCTTGAGCTGCTCGCACAGGTGGCAGTCGGGGTCGTAGATAAAGATGTACCACCGCGGCCCACCCGCAGTTTGCTCACGGATGTCTTTCAACAGGTCGGACGCGACCAGCCGGTCCTCGCCCTTCATCCCCACCACCTCGGTCCGCTTCGGCGGGGCCAGCTTCTCGGCCATGAAGTAGCCGCCCGCGCCCAGCGCCACGTTCAGCACCAGCACCAGCGCGATCAGCACTTTGTTCAGCCGCAGCGCCCCGGCGATCAGCAGCGACAGGAACACCATCGCGATATCGATCCCCAGCGTGACTCCTAGGGGCGGCTCCCACAGCTTGCCGAAGCAGCCGCACTTCTCGCCTCGGAGCGTCCAGTACAGCGAGTACCCCGCGAACACCGCGAACATCATCGACACCAGCGGCCACACCAACCGGCTGCGGTGCCAGGCCATCAGCAGCAGAACAACGAGGAACTCGCCCGCCGCCACGGCGTAATCGAGCAGAACGCCCTGCTCGAAGCCGTACTGCCCCGGCTGGATGAGGAGGAGCTTGGGGTTCGGCCCCAGCACCTTTGCCACCGCGGCGAACTGCAGGATGAGCGACGCGGCGAGCGCGACGATGAACGCCGAGGAACACGCGAGGAACCCCGGACTCTTCACAACTGACGACTCTGTGTTGCCCACTACGTGCCTCCGTGCCTCAATGGCTTCGTGCCTTCCCCTACTTCAGCACCACGCACGCCCATGTGCGGTTGGTTTTGCCGTTGCTGGTGATGTAGACGGGGAAGAGTTTGGTGCCGGTCATGCCTTCCTTGAAGGTGGCTTTGAGACGCACGCCGTCGTCGTCGGGTCGGCGCCAGGGGAACATCTCGACGACGGAGAGCTTGATGTCGCCGCCGTCGGTGGAGGCCTCGATGGGCATTTCGTGGTCCTTCACGCGGGTGATGTAAAAGTCGAAGGTGGCTTCGCCGCCGGGCTTGACGACGCCGAGGTTGATCATGTGCCGCCCGATGGCGATGTCGTTGATGTTCTTGAAGAACGACAGTTCTTTGTTCGACACGTTTCCGCTCATCACCCGCAGATCGATCACCGGGGTCTTAGGGTGGTCGGTCTCGACGATGACCGCGTAGGGCCAGGTGCGGGCCACGTTGAACCGCAGCGTCCACGACAGCGCCTTGGGGCCTTCGGGCGGGTTGCGCGCCACAACGTCGGGGGCGCTCCCATCCACCGACAGAATCGAGAACGGCACGCCGTCCGACGCCGTGAAGGTGATCTGCGACTCGCCGACGCCATTGGGTTGGATGGTGGGCGGGTTGCACCGCACGGGGTACTGCAGTTCGCCCTGCACCACCACTTCGTAATACTGGTCAAAGCCCGCGAGGCGGATGTTGATGGGCTTGCGGAGCGGGCCGACGGTGCCGCGGACGTCGATCTCGTAGTTCAGGGTGGATTCGCCGCCGGCGGGGATGACGTTCTGCGTCATCGCGCCGAAGGTGCAGCGGCAGCCGGCCTCGATCTTCGCCACCGTGACAGGCTTGTCGCTGATGTTCCGGATGCGGAACGAGCCGCGGACGATGTCCAGAGGCGACACCACACCCACCGCCTGCGTGCGCGAGCCCACCGCCTGGATGGGCAGGTTGACCGCGGGGGCCGGGGCCGGTGTGGACGCGGGGGCAGGGGCGGGCGGGGCGGAGGGAGACTGGGCCGGCGCGCCCGAGCCGCACAGCAGCAGCATCCCGATAGAGAGAGCGTGGATGAGGATGGAGGGTTTTCCGCGTTTCATTGAAGGGTTCCGGGTTCTTCGGGGTTCGCTGCTGATGGTAGATCGGACACGCCGCCAAACGCCCCCGTGCGCCGGGTACCATCCCGGCCCCGCATGGCCCCGGACCGAAACCAACCGAGTCTCGCCCAGCCCACACGTCGAACCTCCGACCGGACCATCGTGGTCGGCGGCGGTGTGATCGGCGCGTGCATCGCTCATTCGCTCGCTCGCCGGGGGCGCTCGGTGGTCTTGGTGGAACGGGGCGAGGTTGGTCGTGCGGCGTCGTACGGGAACGCGGGGCTGATCTCGGTGGGCCACCTGCCGCTGCCGCGTCCGGGGCTGATTTTCAAGAGTCTGCGGTGGATGTTCGACCGGACAAGCCCGCTGCTGATCGTGCCCAGGGCCGACCCGGCCCTGTGGTGGTGGCTGATCGGCTTCGCCCGCGCCTGCACCCACGCGGCCCTCGAACGCAATATGCGGACCATCGGGGCCATGAGCCGGGCTACCAAGCCGCTGTTTGACCAGTACGCCCACGAGTTCGGCGTCGAGTTCGAGTACCACGCGGGCGGTTACATGGACGTGTTCCGCACCCGGGCCGCCTTCGACCACGCCTGCGCCGACGCCGAGATGGTGAACGCGCTGGGGATCAAGGAGGAGCCGATCAGCGGCGACGAGGCACAACGCCGCGAGCCGGCCCTGCTGCCGGGTGTGGCCGGGGCAATCTGGCGCACCCACGCCGCCTTCGCCAACCCGCATCAGTTCGTCACGGGCGTGGTGGAATCAGCGAAGCGACTCGGCGCGGACGTGCGCACCGGTGCGCCGGTCGCAGAGATCGTCGTCGAGGGGCGGCGGGCGGTGGGCGTGCGCACCGATGCGGGCGAGTTCATCGAGGGCGGAACGGTGGTGCTCGCTGCGGGAGCGTGGTCGACCGCGATCGGCAAGCGCATCGGGGCGAGCGTGCCGATGCAACCGGCCAAGGGCTACCACGCGATGGTGGAGCAGCCCGCGACGCCGCTAAAGATTGCGTGCTCGCTGGGCGAGGTGTTCGTGGCGGCGACGCCCATCGACGGGCAGCTGCGTCTGGCGGGCACGCTGGAACTCTCGGGGCTGAACCACGTGATGCGGCGCGAGCGGCTCGACATGCTCCAACCCGGCGCGGCCAAGTTCATCGCGGGCGTCTCGGGCAGCCGCGTCCTTTCCACATGGTGCGGCCTGCGCCCCTGCGCCGCCGACGGCCTGCCGATCATGGGCTGGGCACCGAAGACAAGCGGCCTGTTCGTGGCGACGGGCCACGCCATGATGGGCTTCTGGCTGGCGCCGGTGACGGGCGAGATCGTGGCGAAGACCCTGTGCGATGAGCCGCAGGAGATTGATCTGCATCCGATGCGCGTGGGGCGGTGGTGAACCGTGTCATAGGCTTGCGTGGTCCCGTGCCATGGGCTTCCGCCTCGCTGGGCGGATGCGCGTGCTCCCCGATTCACGCAACCGCGAGGTCGTCACGGGCATCTCGCGCCCCCGGAGCGACGCGAGAAGCCCGTGGCACCACAGGTGGCATGCTTCCGTCTGCGGAAGCATGGCTTGCGTCACTCCAAACGAACACGGCTTGACGAAACGCCAAGCCGTGTCACATTGATTCACTCTTCGGAAAGCGATGCCGCTCACCCGGCGATCGACAGCGCGATCTTCTTCGTGGTCACCGGGGCCACGGGCGCTTTGCCCGCCAGCGCGATCGCCGGGGCGGCGGCGCGCAGGGGTTCGATGGCCGGGCCGTGGCGTTCGCCGCGGAAGGTCTGCATGAGGTGCAGGCGGCTGCGGACATCGGCGTCGCGGAACAGGCGCTTCAGGTGGGCCCGCACGCTGTGGTACGTCAGCCCGGTGCTCTCTGCGATCTGATCGTCGTCGTAGCCGTCCAGCACGTCGTCCAGCACGCGCCGGCTC
>CAYZFW010000208.1:0-5576 GCA_964477615.1 uncultured Phycisphaeraceae bacterium
CCCCCCCTAACAAGCAGAAGAGGAAGGCGACAAGTGCGACGAGACGGTTGAGCCGCAGTGTGTGTTGACGTGTCGCCATGCCGGTCCTCGCTTTACGAGACACTGGTAGGATGTCGTGGCCCCGGAACTCGCCCATTTCGAAACCAACGATCGGCGGCGAGCGGCCCGGATTCAGATTCCCTCTTCAGCCAAGAATACCACGGCCGTGGGCGTGGGCAAGGGGAATCTTCCAAAGTGAATGTCGGCGTTCTGGCATGTGCGGGTTTGGGCGCACATTGCGTGTGATATCCGGCTGACTTATGGGGATTCTTGGGGGGCGTGCGATGGATGACCGTCTGGACGGGTTGTTCAGTTTGCTCACGCCGGGCGCACGCCGCGGTAGACGCCTTGGATTCGCTCGACCTGCTGCTTGCGGACGATGTCGAGGACGTCCTTGCTGATTTTCCAGGTGTTGTTGGCCGCCGCGTGTTCTTGTGTGATGTTGGCGCAGTGCTCGGCGATGCACTGATACAAGAACTTGAAGGCGTCGCGGGGCTGGTGCATCTGGTCGAGGGCGTCGATGACGTCCTGGCGCGTCACCGGCTTCTCGAAGAGGTCGGCGAGCGCAAGCGTTTGCGTACCCGCGGCGAGGCACGCCTTCAGGCGCGTGTCGCACAGGTCGTAAAGCGTCGAGCCGGTCCAGCTCAGGCGCTCGACCATGTTCTGCTTGTCGAGGCGGGCCTCCTGGAAAAACGCCTGGCTCTCGCGGAAGAGCTCGTGCTTGAGTTCCACGGGCAGCAGCATCTTGACGCCCACGCGGGACTGCTGGAGGAACTTGTTGTTCATCATGGGCCAGACGACTGCCTTCATGCGGTCGGGGTCGCCGCTGACGGTGGTGGGCTCGTCGACGCGGTCGATGATGACGATGAGGCCGGCGTAGCCGAGCTTGTCGAGCGAGCGGGTGAGCCGCGCGAACATGGCGTAGCGGGTCTCTTCGGAGTCATCGAGGGGGAGGTCGGAGGGCACGCGGATGCTGGGGGGGACCATGTTGAGCGCCGCCGAGAGCATGTCCTGCTCGTGCGGGACGGCGCGGACCTGCTTGACAATTCGGCGTGCGAGGCGGCTCATGCGCCAGCGGTCAAAGACGACGTGCTTGAAGAGCAGGAGGAGCCACGCCGCGCCGGTGGCGATGGTGGCGTAGACCCACCACTTGGGGTCGATGCGGTCTTCTTTGATGAAGAGGCTACCGGCGATGACCGCGGCAAGCGGGACCCACCCCAAGAGGGCCATGGTGCGCCACAGCAGCGGCCGCCAGTTGAATGCGGCGCGGAGGCGGCGGCGCAGGGCGGCGGTGCGCTTGGCGTCGCGGCCGGCGTCGCGGTCGTAGACCACCTGCAGCAGCGTGAGGTCGATCTTTGTCTGGAGGTCGAGGCGTTTGAGGGTCTGGCGCAGTTGGCGGTGGGCTTCGAGGGCCGACTCTTCACGCGGCGCGTCGGCGAGCAGACGGTCCATGAGGGCCGAGACGCCGGCGTGGAGGATCGCGTCCATGTGGTCGGCGAGGCGGACGCGCTGGAGGGCGTGCAGCGTGGCCTCGCGCGGCGTGGACTCGGGCTTGCCGCGGCGGACGCGGAGCGGGCGCGGGCGAGCGCGGTCGCGCTCGTGCAGCCGGTCGAGCATCGGGTTCAGGTCGTCGAATGCCACCAGCAGCACGCGGCTGGTGGGGTTCGCGGCGTTGTGACGCTCGATGCGCTCGGCGAGTTGGAGGCGGATGGCGGTTTTTCCGCTGCCTTTTTCGCCGAAAACGATGGCGGAGGAAGGGCGTGCGGGGTCGCCGAGGATCTTTTCAAAGTCGGGGTGCGAGGTCGGTCCGGGGCCGAGGCGTGCGAAGACGGGGTCGTGACGGGCCTCCTCGGCCTGAAACGGGTTCTCGGCGATGCCCCAGTGCTGGAAGAATCCGGCGACGTTCATGTGGAGGGGATGATACTGGGAGTGGGGAGCGGGGAGAGGTCAAGTGGTCAAGTGGTCAAGTGGTCAAGTGGTCAAGTGGTCAAGTGGTCAAGTGGTCCAACCGCAGAGCACTTGATTGTCTCTGCCGCTGGCGACACGGGGAATCGGGTTCGGTCCTAAACTCATGCCCCCTCTCTTTCGGACCTGGTTCTTCGGAGACTTTCGCGCATGGCAGGGCATAGCCACTGGGCCAACATCAAGCACAAGAAAGCCAAGACCGACGCCAAGCGCGGGAAGGTGTGGAGCAAATGCGCCCGCGCCATCATGGTCGCCGCGAAGCACGGCGGGAGCGACCCCGCGGCCAATCTCGCGCTGCAGTACGCCATCGACGAGGCCCGCTACGAGAACATGCCGCGAGAGACCATCGAGCGGGCCGCCAAGAAGGGCGCGGGGGAACTCGGCGCGGTGGAGTACGAGGCGCTCCGATATGAAGGCTACGGGCCGGGCGGCGTGGCGATCCTGTGCGACACGCTGACCGACAATCGCACACGCCTCGCCGCGGACATGCGGCTGATTCTGACGAAGTACGGCGGAAACCTGGGCGCGACGGGGAGCGTGGCGTACATGTTCGAGCACAAGGGCTTGTTCACGCTTGAAGAGGACGCGGCGACGGAGGACCGGCTCATGGAGATCGCCATCGACGCCGGGGCGGATGATGTCTCGCTGGGCGACGGCGTTTGGACGGTGACGTGCGCTCCGACGTCGTTCACCCAGGTGAAGGCGGGGCTGGAGAAGGCCGGGCTGAAGTTGCAGAACGCTGAGCTCTCGATGCTGCCGCAGAACCTCACGACGGTGACCGGCGACAACCTCGTGAAAATGATGAAGCTGATCGACGCGCTCGAGGACCAGGACGACGTCCAGAAGGTGTACACCACGCTGGACGCTTCGGCGGAGGAGTTGGCGCGGCTGGGGGCGTAGCGGCTCTGGCGCTGGCAGGGCGAGCGCGATCACACGGTGGCGGCGACGGCGTGGGCGACCTCGATCATCGGTGGCATGATGCGCTCGCCACGCCGAGACAGCGCGTACACCGGACGCGGGGCACGCGCCGTGTCGAGCGAGCGGGTCACCAGCCCGTCCAGTTCGGCGCGTTCGAGCGTGAGCGAGAGGGCTCGCGCGGTCGCAGCGGGCATAAGGTCGCGAAGGTCAGAGAAGCGCTCGCCGCCGAAACGGATGGCGAGCATCGTGGGCATGGTCCACTTTCGCAGCAGGGTGTCGGCGAGCGGCGCGGGAACGGAAACGGGCGCGACGGTGCCAGGGATGGGGCCGGCGCGGTCCGCTCGCGCGAGCAGGGCCGCGCAGCGTTCGCCGACTCGGCGTCCTGCCGGGGTTGGGATGTATTCGGGTCGCAGGGGGTGGCCGTAACCGGGGTTGCGAGCCGCCCAGCCGTGGTGGATGAGCGCTTCCAGGGTCCGCGACAGCGAGTCTCGGGGAATCCCGAGAGAGTTGATCAATGTGATGAACTTCGCCCCGTCTCGCGCGTCCAGTTCGGCGAGCACCGGGGCGGCCCACCGGTGGTGCGAGAGCGTGGGCAGGTGCAGGATGAGGCGGCGTGGGTCCATTGGGGTGACTGAGCAACCGGCTTGACGGCGGGAAGTATATCTGGTATACAAACCAGACTGTGCGGGCGCGGCCCGCGCTCGAGGACACGCACCAGACCCTGAAGGAACTTCCCATGCCCATCGCCGGAATGACGCCGTACGTGACATGCTCGATGCAGACGACGGACATGGACCGCTCGATCAAGTGGTACGGCGAGAACCTGGGGTTCAAGCTGCTGTACCGCGTGGACGACATCGGCTGGTGCGAGATGGGCACGCACATGCAGGGCGTGAACGTGGGTCTGTCGGTTGTGGAGAAGCCCGATGTGAAGGGCGGCGCGACGCTGACGTGGGGCGTGAACGACATCGCTTCGGCGCGGAAGACGCTCGAATCCCGAGGCGTGAAGTTCGACGGCGAGACCATGACGCTGCCGGGGATGGTCATGCTCGCGACGTTCTTTGACCCAGATGGGAACAAGATGATGTTGTTCCAGGACCTTTCGCAGCACTGAGCACCCCACGCGGCCGTGCCGCGACGTCATACTGAAGCGACGTGCCTTGCACGCCGGCGTCGATTCGCATGGTGGGCTTGCGTTCGGGCCGCTGCTATCCCAGCGCTTGGAACGCCTTCATCACCCGGTCACGCGCTTTGGCGTGGTCGGCGATGGGCTTGCTCGGGTAGTCCAGTTTCCCGCGCAGCAGCGCCGGGATCGCGGACGGATCGTGGATGTCCTTCGCGTCGAGGCCCGCGAGTTCCGGGACCCACTTGCGGATGAATGTGCCGTCGGGGTCGCACTTCTCGCTCTGGCTGTAGGGGTTGAAGATGCGGAAATAGGGCGCGGCATCGGTGCCGGTGGAGGCGGACCACTGCCAGCCGCCGTTGTTGCTGCCGAGATCGCCGTCGATCAGGTGCTGCATGAAGTGCTTCTCGCCGCGGCGCCAGTCGATGAAGAGGTCCTTGGTGAGGTACATGGCCGCGACCATGCGGAGGCGGTTGTGCATCCATCCGAGGCCGCGGAGTTGTCGCATCGCGGCGTCGACGATGGGGACGCCCGTGCGCCCTTCGCACCACGCCTGGAACGCCGCGTCGTCGTCGTTCCAACGGATGGCCTCGGTCGCGGGCTTGAAGGCGCGGCCCATGCAGACGCGGGGGAAGCCGACCATGACGTGACGGTAGAAATCCCGCCACACGACCTCGCTGATCCAGTGAGCGGCACCTTCGTTGCCGCCGTCGTACTTGCCCTTATTGGCTTCGAGCGCTGGAAGGATGCACTGGCGCGGCGAGATCACGCCCGCCGCCAGGTGTGGTGAGAGCATGCTCGTGGCGTCGAGGCTGGGGGTGTCGCGGTCGGCCTTGTAGGGGCTGAGGCGCTTCTCGATGAACGAGTTCAGGCGTTTGTGCGCCCACGCCTCGCCCGCGGGCCAGACCTTCGGATCGACCGAGCTCTGGAAGCCCTCGATCGTGGAGGGGATCGTGTCGGGGGTACCGACCATCTCGGGCTGCTTCTTCGGATCGGGCGTGAGGGCGAGGCCGCGCTCGTCGAAGAGCTTGTAGCAGGCGCGCTTGAAGGGGGAGTAGACGGTGTAGAAGCGGCCTTCGCCGGTGCGGACGTCGTCGGGCGGGATGGTGCTCTGGGCGTGGTGGGCGTGGACTTTGACGCCGTGCTTGGTGAGCAGCGCCGCCGCAGCGGCGTTCCGCTTTGCTTCGTTGACCTCGTACTCGTGGATGAAGTGGACTTCACTCGCCTTGAGTTCGCGCGCCGCGGCGAGCAGGTCCTGGGCGAGGTCCTTCCGCTTTGGCACGAGGCGGAACTTCAGGGCGATGTTCTTCGCCGCCAGAGACTTCGACAGTTCGGCGAGATTCCGGAGCCAGAAGTCGATCTTCACCGGTGCGTCATCGTGGTCGCGCCACTCTTCCGGGCACGCCTGAAAGAGCGCGACAACACCCCCGCCCGCTTTCGCGGCGTGGTGCAGGGCGGGGTTGTCGGCGATTCGGAGGTCTCGGTGGAGCCAGACGATGTTCATGGGGATTCGCCGCGGAGACGCGGGGTG
>CAYZFW010000209.1:0-5569 GCA_964477615.1 uncultured Phycisphaeraceae bacterium
CCGGTGCGCGGCGAAGGGGAGCGCGAGTTCTTCAAGGTGGTCAGCCGGACGGATGCGTAGCGTAATAAGGTGCCGAGACTTCAGCCTCGAAGATGTTCATCCATCGCGGAGTGCTCTGAGTCTCCGGCCCCCGCTCGCGAAATCGGCCTTCTGCGCGGTATCATTGTGACCAGCATCACGCCAACGTGAAGCAGCGCGACCTGCATGGCGAGGAATGGCAGCCATTGAGCTGTCAACTTGCTCGACAGCAGCCCGACCGGCCACGCCGTTGCCGTCCATTGAAGAACCGTCATCATCCCGACCGCGATCAAACTGGCTGAGATGCCAATCCAAACCAGCAAGCCGACGCGCTTCAGTTGCTTCATTCGATCCCCCTCCCTGACCTCACCCCGCCGTCGGCTCTTTCTCCAAACCCTGCCTCATCGCCGCGCGGTGGTCGCGAACCTCCGGCGTCTCCGTCCGGCGGTCGTCCCGCAGATAGCCAAGATCAAACACGTACGCCCCCGGCCCGCCGCGGTCTTTCTTGATCCACTCCGAGAAGTCGACCAGCACGCACTCGCACCCGGCCCGCTCAAGCCGACCGGTCAGGTCGCTCGTCACGCCCTCGGGAAGCACGATCACCGGCTTGCCGCCCGGCTGCTTCGGGGGCATCTGGATGCACCCCGCGGCGTACATCGCGGCGTCGTGCTCCGAGAGCGGGATCACCGTATCGCTCACCCGTGCCTTGCGCCCCAGGATCAGACGCTGAGCGTCTTCGTGCAGGGCCTTGACGTTCACCATCAGAACCCGCCGATCCTCGCCGACGCCCGCGGCCACCATGTCGCCGCGGGGGTACCGCGGATCGGCCAGCGTGAACTGGAACACCTCGCTGCCGTGGACCATGTCGGCGAGGGTCTCGCGGAGGCGCGGATCGGTGCCCCACGGCACGTTCTTGCCGGTGAGCATCGAAAGGAACTTCTTGGCCCCGGTGGCGGTTTCCTCGATGGCCTCGGGCGCGCAGCAGAAGACGTAGCCACGCCCGCACCGGAAGAAATCCGACGCCCCGGCGAAGCGGTACTCAAGCGTCTCGGTCTTGAACCCCAGGGCCTTGATGGTCCGCCCCAGCGCCTCTTCGAGGTCGCGCTGCTTGGCGTCGAGGGTGGGGGCGATGAAGACTTTGTCGGACACGCAGCGCCGCGCCGAACGGTCGATTAGCAACCCCGCCGAGCCGGTGAGAACAAGGTCCGGAACGGCCCGGTCGGGCATCGCGGCCAGGATGTCAGCCCCCAGCTTCGTCAGCACGCACATGAGGTTGTGCCACTGCTTGAGCATCAGGTCAATCTGGCTCTTGCCCGTGTAGGCCTTCGGGCGGTCGTCGCTGGGGCCGCCGGAGCGCTGCCCCACCCCCGCGGCGTAGTTGGGGCGTGCCATCAGCATCGTTCGGCGCATCGGCACAACGATGCCAGTGGCACGGTCGGCGGGGGCGGTCACGGTCCCGCCGGTGCCGTGACCGGTGTCGCCTGCGCGGGATGTCGCGGTGGTCTTTTCCAAAGAAGCGAAGCCCTCACGAACGGTGGCTCTGCTCGGCCAACGGGAATGGTAGGCCATCGGCCGCGAGGGGCAGTGCCGCGTCAAAAAGCGAACCGGGCCCGCCCGAAGGCAGGCCCGGCGTCGTTGGCATGGATGAGCCGGCGGACGCTCAGGCGTCCAGACCGGATCAGCAGATTACTTGGCGGTGCACTTCGAAGCGCAGTCCTTCTTCTCGCCCGAGACGGCGCCCATGGAGGCCTTCTCGCCGGTGCACTTGGAGGCGCAGTCCTTCTTCTCGCCGGAGACAGCGCCCATCGAGGCCTTGTCGCCGGTGCACTTGGAAGCGCAGTCCTTCTTGCAGGACTCGCCGGACACGGCGCCCATGGCGGCCTTGTCCTTGTTCTTGCAGCATTCGGCCTTCTGACACTCGCCGGAGACAGCGCCCATCTCGGCGCCGCCGCGGTGGCCCTTGGCGCAGCCGACGAGCATCATCGCGCCAACGGCGCCCAGAACGACCATGGCTTTCTTCATTGCAGTCTCTCCAGAAACAGGGTGAAAGGGAAATGACGTTTGGGTCGCGTCGGCGATCCCAGCGATCGGGACTGGACCCGAATGATCTGAGGAAGTCTAGCCGGGCGGGTCCTGAAATGCCCGGCTCGATACTGGTTTCGTTCGGGGAACGGCGCTGGATTCCCAGTCTGGCCGGTCCCGGACATTGGCGACATCGGATGAAACCGGCTGGGGCCTGAAAAGACGCAGTACTTGAGGGAAGAAGCCTGATTTGTCCCACAGAACTCTGGATGGGACATGTTCGGAAGTGAAACTCCCGAACGTAGGCTTGTTGCCCTTTCCGCTCCCGGCGCTCGGCGGATTCGGGGCAATCCCGGCCCATTCCTGCTGTCCCGGCGTCAATGGCCGGTCAGGGCAGGGTCCCCATCCCCGGCGGGGTGGTGGACGTGGGGCCAGTCTCGACCATGCTGGCGACCGGGAAGGCGCAGTAATCCAGGCTGAACGACCCCGCCGGGCGGTGGTTGCCCGAGCGGTCGAGCCCGCCGAAGGGGAGCTTGCTGGAGGCCCCTGCCGTCCCGGTGTTCACGTTCACGCACCCGGCCTTGGCCTCCAGCAGGAACCGCTCGATGTCGCTCCGATCGTGCGTGAAGATCGACGCGGCGAGGCCGTAGCGGGAGGCGTTGGCCTGTGCCAGAGCATCGTCGAAGGAGGTGCTCGTGCTGATCCGAACGATCGGGGCGAACACCTCCATGTCGCACCCCGCATCGCGCGCAGGGCTGTCCGAGAGCGTGAAGCGGTCCACCAGCGTCGCGCCGGGCGTGATGTAGTGCCCCCCCTCGGCGGAGTCCATCGCCGAGGCTTCGATGAGCGGACGCCCGCCCCCGGTGTGCAGGTCGCGCTGGAACGCCAGCCCCGCCGCAACCGCCTCGGCCCGGATGATCGGACCCATGAACACCGGCGCGCCGCCCTTCCCATTCGGGGGGCCGACTACCAGCGTGCTCGCGAGGCGCTGGAACATCGGGATGAACTCACGCGCGACGGCTTCATGCACGATGATCCGGCGCGTACACGTGCAGCGCTGCCCCGTGGTCACGTACGCGCTGCGCACGCACTCGATCACCGCCTGCTTGAGGTCACCGTCGGGCATCACCACCGCGGCGTTGTTGCCGCCCATCTCAAGGGCGATCATGCGCCCGGGCCGATCAAGATTGGCCTCGAGGATGCGCCGACCAACCGGCCACGACCCGGTGAAGAGAACCCCGTCGATGCCCTCGTGGGTGACCAAAGCCGACGCCGTCGCGGCCCCGCCTTGCACCATGTTGATCACGCCCACGGGCGTGCCCACGCTGGCGAGGCCCTCATGAAACAGCGTCGCGAGCAGTTGGCCCACCGCGGGGGCCTTGTCCGAGGGCTTGAACACGACGGTGTTCCCCATCGCCAGCGCAGGCACGATGTGCCCGTTGGGCAGGTGGGCGGGGAAGTTGAAGGGGCCGACGACGGCCATCACGCCGTGGGGGCGGAAACGTGTGGCACCGGTGCGGGTGGCCGAGAGAGCAAGATCGAATCCGCTGACGCGGGCCATGCCGGTGTTCGCACCGATTTCGAGGGTGATGTCGATCTTGTCGGCCAGCAGTTTCGCCTCCGCGAGCGAGTCCCACGCCGCCTTGCCCGTCTCGCGCACGATCAGCGCCGCGATCTCGTCCACGCGGGCCCGCATCAGCGACTGCACGGCCCGCAGAGCGTTGATGCGCTTTTCGATCCCCCACGCGGACCACGCCGGCAGCGCCGCGCGGGCGGCGGCCACGGCACGATCAACGTGCGCGAGCACCGGCGTGCCCTGCCACACGGTCTCGCTGGGGTTCGCCGGGTTGTGCGAGCGGAGCGATTCGCCGGGGGTGGGGTGGGGACCCACGTGCTGCCGATCAGGTCGGCGGGCGCGGCAAGTTTGGTGGAAGCGTTCGGCAAGGCTCGGCTCCGGCGGATCGGGGATGTGCCCACGGGGCAGGAGCGAAGCGTACGCACGCGCTACCGAGGCACGCCGCGCCGCAGCACCACCCAGCCTCGCTGGTCACGCTTCATACACCGCACGGGTCGAGGAAGTTCGGTGACGGTGCCAACCTCGATGAGCGTGCCGAACCGCGCCGCCGCGACGGAGTTCCAAAACGCATCGCCCGGCATCCCCAGCGCCTCATCGAACGCCCCGCGGACATCCTCCATCCACTCGCCCGCCAGCCGCAGCGGCAGCACCCCGGCCACGCGGCACCACGCCGACACCGGGCCCGATGCTCGCTTCAGCAGCAGCACATCGCCGACACCCACGGCACCCAGCGGGGGCCGCTTCACCCGGCAGAAGCGAGCCTCGACGCGTTTCTCGGCGCGGACCATGCGTGAATAGTGCGGCTCGCGGAGCACGACAAGGTGGACCGCGGGCCGCGAGTGAACGCTGGAATCAACGGAATCAAGAACGCCGCGCACCGCGCGCGAGCGCAGCAACGACCTGGCCCACGCGGGGCAGGGCCCGCGCGAGCCCGCGCCACCTACCATCGTCCCCATGGGTGTCCGCAACCGAAGGCCCGAGTTGAGCGGCGTGCTGGTCATCGACAAGCCCTACGGGTGGACGAGCGCCAAGGCCGTGGCGTTCGCGAGGCGGGCCACGGGGGGAGCCAAGGTGGGGCACGCGGGGACGCTCGATCCACTCGCCACCGGCGTGCTGGTGCTGTGCATCGGCAAGGCGACGCGGATGGTCGAGCAATTCATGAACTCCGCCAAGTCGTACCGGGCCACGCTGGACCTCTCGCGTGTGAGCGAGAGCCACGATCTTGAGCGGGAGACATCCCCCGTCCGGGTGGAAACGCCACCTGATCGTGGCGAGATCGAGCGTGCGATCCTCGGATTTGTGGGATTGATCCAGCAGGTGCCCCCGGCCCACTCGGCCGTCAAAACCGGCGGGAAACGCGCGTACGAGCTCGCCCGGCGCGGTCATCTGACGGACGCCGCACCTGCTTCCGCCGCGCCCGAGGCGGCAGTGGGGGAGCGCGTCCGTCAAGTCGGCGACGCACAAAGCGATGACGCACCGGGCTCGCCCGAAGCCCTCACACTCGCACCAAAGACCGTCCGCATCGACGCGATCACCATCCGCTCCTACACGTGGCCGATGCTGGAGATCGACATCGACTGCGGCCGCGGCACCTACGTCCGCTCGCTCGTGCGCGACCTCGCCCACGCCCTGAAGACCGGCGGTGTGCTGACTGGCTTGGTGCGGACACGCTCAGGCTCGTTCACGCTCGAAGCGGCCCACAGCGTGAAGGTGTTTGATTCGAGGATCGATGCGGAGCACCTGATGGAGGTGCCCGTGACGCCGACCGCGTGACGCCGTCCCTTGCCGGGCCGGTGGCCATCCCCCATCCACCCGCTATAGTCCCGCCCTATGCACTACGAAGCCCACGCCCCCGTGATCGCCGACCTCGAGGCGCGGATTTTGACGATCCGCGACTCTCTTTAACTACGACAAGAAGAAGCACCAGGTCAAAGCGCTCGCAGACCAGATGAA
>CAYZFW010000210.1:0-5564 GCA_964477615.1 uncultured Phycisphaeraceae bacterium
GATGGCGCGCTCGTAGCGGTCGAAGACGGCGCGGGCCTCGGCGATCACGGCGGGAGGAAGTTCCATCGCCTTCCAGCGATCCCGAGAACGCGGCGACCGGTACTTCTCCATCTGGACCATCGATTACGTCAACGGCGAAGCGGTCAACCCCACCGAAGTGATCTCCAGCGCCGTCGCCGCGTGCATCAATCCTTCGTGGTCGCCCGACGGCGGGTACATCGCTTTCTCCACGGTGGTTTCGCCCGATTCCATCGCGGCGAACACGCCCGCACCCGGACGCATCAGCCCCACACAGGCCGACCTGTGGATCGTGAAGGCCGACGGCTCGGCTCGGGCAGCGCTCACCGCCGGGCCCGCGGCGAATCTCTCGCCCACGTGGGGTCCGGGCAACCGTGTGTTCTTCGTCTCGAACCGCGCGGGGGCCGACAACCTCTGGTCCATCGGCTCCGAGCAGGCGCTGGTGGCGATGGGCGAGACCCCAGCTTCCCGCAACACCGCGACGGCGAAGGCCGGTCAGGCCCAGCCGGCGATGCAGGAAATGACCGAATCAAGCGATCCCAACCACGGCGACGCCGTGACGGAAGTTCAGGAATCTTCGTCGGGGGGTGGCGAGGCGGAACCTCACTGAGTACCGCCGGTGCTTGCGCCTTCCGCGCAAGACCTGCGGGCGGACCGGCGACGGGCCAGGGTGAAATCTCTCGGCGGCAAGGTCCGAGAGAAAAAGTCCGAAAGCCCCGATGACCGATAAACCCGAGCGGCCCGAAGGCCGATCTCAGCAAACGACTCAGTCTCGAACGTACGCGGGCGGGTGGAACCCACCGCTTCTCTGGCAGGACGCCATGACAACCGTACAGCGATTGCTCTTTGGAGCCTCTTTGCTCGGCGCGATGATGTGTGTCGCGTCGTGCGGCGCATCCCCGAAGCGCGTGGTGTACCCCGAGCGTCTGCGCTCGCCGTACACCTCGGCGTCCCAGGTGGTGTGGGCGGTTGTGCCGCCGAGGAACGAATCGGGCGTCAGCGTGGTGGACGAACTGGCGGTGGGCGACGCGCTCACCGAGGAGATCGGCCAGGTCAAGGGTCTGGACTGTCTCCCGCTGAACCGCACGATCAACGCGATGCGCTCTCTCGGTCTGGCGTCGGTGGACACACCGTCGCAGGCGAAGGCGCTGGCGCGGGCGGTTGGTGCCGACGCGGTGGTGGTCTCGACCATCACGAGCTGGCAGCCGTACCACCCGCCTCGAATAGGTCTGAACGTGGCCCTGTTCGCGCGGTCCGCTTCGATGGGCGTGACGGAGGGATTCACGGGCGATGTCCGTGCGATCCAGGCCGCCGCGAGCCCGACAGGACCTCTTTCGGGCGTCTCGAACGGCCCCGCGAGCGGGGTCAGCTTGGTTCTCGATGCATCCAACACCGCCATCATGCGAAAGGTTGAGATGTATGGGGAAGCACGGGTCGAGCCGAATGACCCGATGGGCTGGGAGCGGTATTCCAAGAGCATGGCGCTGTACACGCGGTTCGCGTGTCACCGGGCGCTCGAGCTTCTGCTCGACGCCGAGCGCGGCAGGGTTTCACCCCCTCCGCCTCCTGAAGTGGTGACCGACGCCGCGGCGAAAGCGGAACCTGCCCGCTGACGGAGACCCCTGGTCGCCCGTCACGCGGGCGCTCGGAAGGACTCTCGGTCGTGGGCTTCACGCGCAACGGACAACACGCGGCAGGCGGGCATTGGGCGTCGCGCCCGGTGGAACGCACCAGCCGTCCGCCTTCTGGCGCTCGCGGCGGCTCGTCGCTGCGCCCGGTGTTGCCGGTTGGTTCGAGCGCGGAAACCCACGCACCTTCACTGTCATCCCACCGGGCCGTGCGGCCCCATCCCAAGCGGAGTGCATCGCGATGAACACGCTCCCGATCATCGAGGGCTTCCTGTCGTACCTGACCGACGAACGCCACTTCAGCGCGTACACGGCGCGGTGCTACGGCGCCGACCTGCGCCAGCACGTCGAGTACCTGAGTGACGAACTGAACATCCCGTACAACCAGGACGCCGAGCAGAAGGCGTACGACAAGGCCAAGGGCGGACCTCGCTCGTCGGGCGCCGTCGCCGGGACGATCCGGCACGCGACGCTGACCGACGCGGTGGTCGCGGGGTCGGTGGACTCGATCCGCCAGTACCTCGTGTTCCTCTCGGAACAGTCGTACTCCCCGGCGACGATGGCCCGGAAGATCGCCACGATGCGTTCGTTCTACAAGTGGGCGCTCAAGCGCAACCTCGTGGACGCGAACCCCATGACGATGATCCGCACGCCCCGCCAGGCCAAGCGCCTGCCCAAGGCGATCAGCGTCGAACAGATCGAACAGTTGCTCGCCGCCCCGGACGACCGCGACCCCCTGGGCGCCCGCGACCGGGCCATGCTCGAGACGCTGTATTCCACGGGCATCCGCGTCAGCGAACTCGTTGACCTGGCCCTGACCGACCTCGACGAATCCGGCGAGGCACTCCGCGTCCGCGGCAAGGGCAAGAAGGAGCGTCTCGTCCCGCTGGGTTCGCACGCGCTGGCCGCCATCCGGCACTACCGCGACGTGCTGAGCCAGGACGAGCGTCTCAGCGCCTCGTGGAACGATGCCCGCGCCAACCCGCCGCTGTTCATCAACAAGCACGGCGGGCGCTTGTCGTCGCGCTCGGTCCGCCGCAAGCTCGACAAGTACCTCAAGTCGGTCGGGCTCGATCCGACCATCAGCCCGCACACGCTGCGTCACTCCTTCGCCACGCACCTGCTCGACAACGGGGCGGACCTGCGGAGCGTGCAGGAACTGCTGGGGCACCAGAGCCTCTCGACGACGCAGACGTACACCCACCTGACCACCCAGCGGCTCCGCAGCGCCTATGACGGCGCGCACCCGCGTGCGGAGGCGGGTTGATCGGGACTGGGTTTGTTCGACCCACGTTGAGTTTGAAAATGGAAGCGAAACGGCCCCGAGAGATCGGGGCCGTTTTTCATATCGTATGTGGAGATTCGACGTCGTGGCACCGACTTCCGCACGCGGAAGTCGGAGTCGGGGTTCGAGGCTCGGGTCTTGTGAGCACAGACTTGGCGGAGACGCCAAGTCTGTGGCACGGGGCCAAGCCAGCGTCACATCATTGCTTCGCGGGGGCTTCGCTGCGCTTGATGCTCTTGATCTCGACGGTGGTCTTGGGAACGTCGCCGGGGCCGGTGGGGACGGCCTTGATCTTGTCAACGACGTCCATGCCCGAGACGACCTTGCCGAAGACGGCGTAGCCGGCGCCGTCGCGGGGCTCATCGAGGAAGCCGTTGTCAACGACGTTGATGAAGAACTGCGAGGTGCCCGAGTCGGCGATGCGGGTGCGGGCCATGGCGACCGAGCCACGGACGTTCTTGAGGCCGTTCTGCCACTCGTTCTTGACGCCGGCGCCGGTGGGCTTCTGCTTCATGTCCGGGGTGAATCCGCCGCCCTGGACCATGAAGTTGGGGATGATGCGGTGGAAGATGGTGCCGTCGTAGAAGCCCTTGTCGACGTACGAGAGGAAGTTGGCGGTCGAGAGGGGGGCCTTCTCGGCGTTGAGCTCGATGACGACGTCGCCCATCGAGGTGGTCATGGTCACGTACTGCAAGGCTTGCTCCTGGGGCTTGGGCGCGGCGGCATCGGCCGGCGCAGCGGGGGTGGCGGGGGCGGGGGCGGGGGCCGGCGCGGGCGCGGGAGTGGTGGCCGGCGGGTTCGCGGGCTTGTCGCCTGCGGGAGCATCGTTCTGAGCGAGCGCGCCAGCGGTGAGGCAGGCCATCGTGGTAAGGGTCGAGGCGAGCGTGGCGAAGCGGTTCATGCGGGTCCTTTCAGGGGGTGATGCCGGCGCCGGCGTGCGGCCGGCGAAGAACCGGATGATACGCCCGCGCCGGGTACGCTTTGGCATGGTCATCCGAGGCGTGAACCCACAGGACTTTGACGCGGTCGCCGCGCTGACGAATCACTTCATCCTGCACACCTCGATCCACTTTGGGACCGAGGCCGTGACTGCGGCGGAGCTCCACGAGTCGTGGGAGAAGACCCGCGCGACGTACCCGTTTCTCGTCGCCGAGGTGGACGGGCGCTTCGCCGGATACGCCAAGGCGGGCGTGTGGCGCGAGCGGGCGGCGTACCGGTGGACACCCGAAGCGGGCATCTACATCGAAGAATGGACGCGGGGGCGGGGCGTGGGCACCATGCTGTACCGCGCACTGCTCGATGACCTGAGGGCCCGAGGATTCGAGTCCGTCATCGGTGGCATCACGCTGCCCAACGAGGCCTCGGTGCGGCTGCACGAGCGCTGCGGGTTCGTGAAGGTTGGGCACGTGCTCCGCGCCGGGTACAAGTTCGGAGCGTGGCATGATGTGGGCTTCTGGCAGGCGGTGCTGGGGGATGGGACACGCCGGTGGCAGTGACCAGGGAACACCCCGATGACAAGCCTTTCCCGGAACCGACACCGGATTGCCGATATCGTTCGGCTCCGGCGTGGGCGATCCGCCCGTCGGACTCGGAGAATCACCGCATGACCACCCGCACGATCCGCACACCTCTCGCCGCCTCGTTGATGCTCACCGCCGGGTTGAGCGTGGGGGCCCTGCTTTCAGGCTGCGCCGGATACGCCAACTACCCCAAGATCGGCAGCGACGACGTGGCGGTCAACAACCCCAACGTCGCCCCCACGCCCGAGGCCGCGTTTACCGCCCTGCGGTGGGTGGTCCGGCGGTACCCGGTGGACGGCCCCTACACCGTCAATATGCCCTCGGGCACCTACCGCCGCACCGGGGAGCGCGTCATCGACCTTTTGGACGACCCCAACGCCCGCCTGCTGACGCCCACCAACCAGGACCTCCCCTGCTACCACATCAAGCGGGTGTGGATCCGCGGCGAGCGCGCGACGGTCGAGGTTCTCCGTCCGGTGCTGCGCCCGCCGATGAATCTCTCGTCCGGCGCGCCGTCGTCCGGGCTGTACCAGAGTTTCTGGGTCAAGTGCGAGGCGGGCTGGAAGCCGTGGCGTGTGGTGCACGCGCGGGCGTGGCCGATCGGGACGGACGCGCCGCCGAACCTGCAGGGCTGGCCGGATGAGGTGCCCCCGCCGGGCAACCGCACGGCCGACCCGGCGACGGGCGTGGGTGCGGACCGCAACTCGATCCGCGGTGCCCAGTGGCCGCCGCAGCAGACCGAGACACCCGAGGCGACACCCGCGGCTTCCCCTGTGCCGGAAGAGATTCCCGTTCCGGGATGATTCTCTGAGCGCTGGCCCATCGTGCCACCGACTCGGCGTCTTCGCCAAGTCGGTGTCTTGTCGACTGTCATCCATGGGAGTACCGAAATGCTGCGGACAGCAAGTCGGTGGCACGGGGGGGCAGTCACTGCGTGTGCCTACGATCCGATGCGTCTTCACCAGCACAGCCGGAGCCAACCCATGCCCTCGTACCGCTTGCCCGCCGCCGCGATGATGGTTGTGTCGTTGTCCGCTCCCACGTTTGCCGGCGTGTTTTCGCCCCCGACGCCCGAGCACCAGTGGGCCGTCATCGGCTCCCCCGGCAACGCGC
>CAYZFW010000211.1:0-5563 GCA_964477615.1 uncultured Phycisphaeraceae bacterium
GTGTCTCGGCCAAGATGGAATAGAGCCCGCCCCAAGCCCGCCACCAAGGCGCGCGAGGGCACCAACCCCTTCACCGGCGAGAAGATGATGTTCAAGGCCAAGCCCGCCCGCAACGTCGTCAAGGTCCGCGCCCTCAAGGGCCTCAAGGCCCTCGTCTGAGCCTGAGCCCCTTCGACCACAAGCCTCAATCAAACAAAGCCGGGCATGCTTTCGGGCGTGCCCGGTTTTTTCGTGCTGACATCACTTGATGTCACGCCCACGCACGCCCATCTCGGTCGTCATCCCCGGCACCGTCTTCCACGACATTCCGTCGGGCCACACCGAACCCGTGTAGGGCGTCCCTTGACGCTCTTCCTCCACCGCCTCGGCGTGACCGTCGACGAATGCCATCGAGACGGTCTTCGACGTCGGGGCTCCCGCCACTGATTCGCCGGGGTACGGGTAAGAACACACCACCAGCGCTTTCGCCGACGCGAAGACGACCTCCGAGGACTTCGTCGCACGCCACTGCGATGATCCCTCCAATCGCTGCGTCCGGTCCCAGTACTTCCATTCGGACAGGAAGACGTGCGGGTACAGGTAGCGGGTGATGTTCGGCGTGAAACCCTGCCACTCCTCGTTCACGAACCCCGGCGGATAGAACGACGGGTCGAGATGGTTCCCGTTGTAGTGCGCCGGGGCCAGCGGCATGTTCCAGCGATCGCACGCGTCCCAGTACGCCAGTTCCGCGCACGCGTTCCGGGCCGGGTTGCACACCCGCACCGGCCCGTCCGGGCTGGTGAACCACGGGAAGTAGCCGCCGGAATCGGAGGTGTAACTCGTGAAGTTCGCGGCGTGCTGACGCAGGTTCGACAGAGACACCGTCTCCCGACTCGCCACACGAGAGCGCGAAAGCCCGTGCAACGTGAGCGTGAGCAGCAGTGCCACCACCAGCACAACCGCCAGCACCTCAGTCAGCGTGAACGCCGCTGCACACTTCAGGCTGGACAACCCCTTCAACATTGCGGTCGCCTCCCGATGGGTTTCGCGTCATCGCCAATGACGTGAGGAGCATCGCGATCATCACGCCGTTGCGGATGAGACTGAACTTCGCCTCGTTCATTCGATCGAGGTAATCGCCAAGCAGCCCGAGACACGCGCAAGTGGGCGGGCCGGCGGCGAACCACTCGGCGGCGAGGACTACAGAGAACGCCGCCAACATTGCTGCCGACGACCATAGAACTGCCCGAGGGCGAACTGAAAACGCCCACATGACCGCAACCAACAACTCACACGCGGGCACAAGCATCGCAACCCAGGATGCGGCAGCATCGGGAACCACAGTCCACGCCCGGATCGCGAGCTCAAATCGCGGAACGTCTACGAGCTTCATCAAGCCCGCCGCCCCGATGACCAGCATCGGGGCGGCGGCGAGCAGTGTCGCGAGCACTTTGCGGGCTGACGATGCATGTCGCATGAATCGCACCAGTATCGTGATCAGTCATTGCCACCGGGTTGCTGTGGCAGGCAAGGGCCACTGCCGCACGTCTCGCCCTGGATGTTCTGGTCCGTCGCTTCGACAGGGGCGAGTGTGGGCACCTTCTTGCAATAGCCATCGCAGACGTATCGCTGGATCACGCAGGGAACGGTCGTCTGCACACCCACTTCAGTCGCCCCGGCACCCAAGTCCTGCTCAACGTGACGGGCGGAGCCGTTCTGAATGATCTCATCGTGGCACTTCGCGCCGTTGCAAGTGCGCCAGATGTCGATCCACAGGCCGTCACACGCCTTGTCGTTGATGTTCGGGTAGCAGTAGCACGCGGCACTCGCACAGGTGGCGAGAGTCAGCAGCTTGACACTGGCGATCACGGTCTTTCGTTGACTCAGCATGATGTCTCCTTTCGGTTGCAGGACTCACGAGCCGCGGTACTTTCGAACAACAAGGACCCCAACGACGAATGACAACACGCACGCGCTAATAACCCATCCAGCCCACCTTGGGGTGGTTTGCGGCGTCGACCGGGATTCTGGGGCTGGCTGCGCGTTCTTCACCGTGCCGTCTTGGTTCATCACTGACGTGATCTTCGTCCTGAAGTCGGTAACAGCTCCCGGAACAAACCGACCTCGGATTGGATCTTCATTGGTGGCCGACGGAATGGAAAGCAACGTCGCCACAGTCTCCCGATCCGTCGTCTCGATCGACGTCATCCGCAGCGTGATCCGCCTACCCGGTACCTCCCGAGTGACCGTCCTGGCAATCGTCAGCGGACAACCATCGATCACACCCCAGTCGTCAAATCTGATCGTCGCTTTGCCCAGCCAATCGTCTGAAGACTGACCCGACTGCTGCGGAGGCCGGAGTTCGCCTATTTTGACGCGTCCGTCCAACTCCGCGCGGAATTTCACGAACCACTTGAGGTCCGGTCTCCTCCATACCTGACCCGAGAATCCGCCATCGGGAAGCTGCTCAATCGTCGCATCTGGCTCACCACCAGGCACACGGTATACGGCGTGCAACCCTCCGGTTGTGAAATACTGGAGCGAATCCAACCATCCGTTCATTGCCGGCTGCATGAATTGGACGCCCTTCTCGTCGTCCGGATTCGTGACGGCAACAATAATGGGCGCGGCCATCCACCCCGCATCCGGCCCCCAAGCATGGTCGCTAAACGCTCCTTTGATTGCATCGGGTCCTCCAGAGGTGAAGGTCAGGCAATGCCGCCAATATCGCGGAGCAATACTCCAAAGTTGGTGGTGGGTCGTGCGAGGTCCCTTTGTGCGATCCCACTGCGCATCACGAAACACGCCATACTGCGGATGATCCTTGCGCCCGTTCACCACTGCAGCGAGATCTGAATACTCGGCATCGAGTAGGCGGGTATCCGTCTCCTCCGTCCACTCAAACCGAAATCCCATCAACGGAGTCGGATCCAGCGAACTCTTGACCGCTTCAATCAGCGCTGCCTTGGCTTGACCAACATCCACTTCGCCATGCACGGGGCTAACGACGAACATCGCACATGCGAGAGACATCGCGGCGCCTGCCGCAGTAGCTCGAATACGATTGCAAGGTCTCCCGGACATTCCAACAGCGTACCCCCCCCTCCCACGGTGTCAATACCAATCACCGACACATTTCTGTGGTAGATTCATGGTGGGCTTGTGTCGGCTGCCAACGGCCATTCACCAATCATGAGTCCATCGAACACGGTAAACCGTTCCACCAACCACTTATCTCCTCAGAATGTTCATTACCGCCCCAACTCATCCGCCAGCGCACCCGCCCCGTACACCTTCCGCAAAGCCTCCACAATCGCCCGCGCATCCACCGCCACGGCGCGCCCCATCTTCGGCTCGTAGGTGAAGTCACTCACCAGGTGGTGCAGGTTGCTGTCGAAGATCAAGCCCGTCACCTCGCCCGCCTTGTTCACGACAGGCGAGCCCGAGTTCCCGCCGATGATGTCCGCCGTGAGGATGAAGTTGAACGGCGTCTTCGCGTCCAGCCCCGAGCGGGCCTTCAGCCACGACTCAGGGAGATCGAACGGGGCCTGCATCTTCCGTCCCTCGGCCCGCTCGTACAGCCCGCCGATGGTCGTGAACGCCGGGACCGTGCCCTCGCCGCCCTGCTCCACAGTGGTCGGGTCGGTGTAGCCCCGCACACGCCCGTAGGTCATGCGCAGCGTGCCCGTGGCGTCGGGGTACATCTTGTCGCCCATCAGGTCGAACCACGCCCCCGCCACCTTGGCGTAGTTCTCACGCTCCACCGCCTCGACGGTGTCTTCATACTGCTTCCGCAGGCGGCGTGCCTCGGGGTCCATGATCTTGAAGAACGCGACCATCGGGTCGCTGCCCGCCGCGAGCGCCTTGCCGCCGCCCTCCACCATGGCCTTCACGGCGTCCGGCTTGTGCAGCGCGGTGCCCGAAACCAGCTCCGCCGCACGATCCCGCGGCGACTTGCCCGCCAGCAGCGACTTCACCAGATCGTCGTCGGCCCCCAGGTTCTCGGCCAGGAACATCAGCCCGCTTGCGATACGGTCCACCTCCAGCGCGGGGTAGATGGGCGCGGGCGAGTAGAGCGACAGATACAGGTTGTCGAGGTTGGAATCGCGGTACTCACGCAGGCGCGTCGCGCTCTCCTTCGGCAGTTCGTCCGCCAGCCGCACAACGTGCTTCGCGTTCGTCAGCAGCCGCGACCAGCCGAATGAGCTCTCCTGATTCAGCAGCGCATGACGGCGGTAGAACGTGCGGTACTCGCTCTGCGCCTTGGCGATGTTGTCCCACGCGCCGCCCCACTTCTCCTTGAGCGTGGGGTTGTTCTCAAGGAAACCGCGGACGCGCGACTCCGCCGCGGCTTTCTCGTTCCAGATGGTCGGGTTTAGCAGCCCCTCGTACTGCCAGGTCGTGCGCTTCCGCCCATTGGCCACGCCGAAGTAATCCTCGGCGGCCATGAGCGCCTGCGCCTCCGAGCGCCCGCGGAACACCTCGAGCTGGTTCTCCCGCCGCCACATCCGGCGCAGCATCCACGGCAGTTCCGTGTCGCGCCGGAAGCGCAGGTGATCCATGGTGTACAGACGGCGCGTGCCCCCGGGGTGACCGAAAACAATCGACAGTTCATCCTCCACGGCCCCCGCCTTGCTCCACTTCAAGGAGTTCGCGGGCTTCAGCGGCTTTCCGTCCTCATAGATGCGGAAGAAGGTGACGTCGAGGTTGAAGCGCGGGTACTCGAAGTTGTCGGTATCGCCGCCGAAGAACGCGATCTGCTGCTCCGGTGCAAAGACGAGCCGCACGTCGGTGTACTTCTTGTAGCAGTACAGGTGGTACCGGGCGCCGTGGTACAGCGTCACCACCTCGCACGACAGCCCGGTGGTCTTCTCCGCCTCCTGCTCGATCGTGGCCATGGCGGAACGCCGGGCCGCCCCGGCGTCGGCGCTGCTCATCCCCGCCTTCGCCGCGCCCGTCACCCGGTCCGTGACATCCTTGATCTCCCACAGCACCTTGAGTTCCATGTCGGCGCACTTCAGTTCCGCGTCCTTCGTCGCGGCATAGAAGCCGTCACGCAGGATGTCCCTCTGCGGCGTGCTGAGCTTCGCAATCGCGTCCGACCCCACGTGGTGATTCGTCATCACCAGGCCGTCCGACGACACCAGCGAGCCGCTGGCCCCATCGAAGTGGACCGCGCACCGCTGCATGTCCAGCAGCCACGCCGGCGTCATCTCGAAGCCGTGGGTCCGCTTCACCTCCGCCACCGGCGGCGCGTTGAGCAGCCACATCCCTTCATCGGCGCGGGCGCCCAGCGGGAGCGCCGCGAGAAACACCCCCGCGAGCGGGGCAAGCCGGGCAATGAACCGGCGGGACAAAGAGCGGCGGTCGGTGTGGTTTCTCATGGAGATCAACGATAGGGGTGAAAGAACACGCCATCGAGACACAGAGGGCGACACGGGCATCGCCCGCCGAGGGCGCGTCTAGGTTCTACCGGCCGCCCTCTCGACACGCTGCGATCCGCCCGCGCCGGGGCACCGACCCACTTACACTCTTCCCCCCATGCCCGACGCCCACGCCAAGACCTGTGACGCCGCCCGCTCCG
>CAYZFW010000212.1:0-5501 GCA_964477615.1 uncultured Phycisphaeraceae bacterium
ATATCCATCACCGGGTCCCCTTCGAGGATATCGCCTTGCACCGGGCACTTGTCCGGCATGCCGTATGTCGGAGTCTGGGCGGAACGGACCGCGTCGTTCAAGGTCTGGGTATAGACGTTTGGGCGGGCCAGCAGCATCGCCCGCTCGGTTTCACCTGCGACACGGAACATACGGTTTCCCCAGACCACATCGGTTGGTGTGGCGGGCAGTGCTTTTCCGCTGACGGCGCAGGTTTGGAGCGGGTAGTGTGGGATCTGATCAGCGATGATGACCCGGTCGAGCCCTTCGATCGACGCCTCAAGAGTCGAGGCAAACGCGACGGCGCAGGAGTCGCAGCAGAACCGGACTTCGCGTCCGCCGAACAGGCGTGCAACAGCCTCACCCTTTGAGCCAAGTTCGGACCCGCACGTGGCGCAGGTGTGGAGGTAGTATCGATCCATCACCTCTGTGTTGTCGGATGCGGGCTCGCGTCCAGGCCCGTGAAGTGCGGCGGGGGTCGTTGTCGTCGCGCCTCGGCAGCATGCGAGTGCGAGCGGGAAAGAGACGATCACGATCGCGAGTGCTCGCGCGAGAAGCCGGCGGGTGTCGGTCGGCGCACCGCGGCCTTGGAAGGGACTTGTCATGGCAGCAAACCTCCGGTGCGGACGGCGACACCGCACACCATTAAGAGGACGGAAAGGACGGTGACGATCCAGGCGTGGATGGTGAACCGGTGCAGAGTGGCCGTGGTCAATCGCGGGAGGAGCACGTGGGAGGCGTGCCCGGCCATCACGCCGATCGCGGCGAGGACAACCAGTTTGGTCAGGATGAGATGCCCAGCAGGAGTTGGTTCGCTGAAGATGCCGCGCCAGGAGCCGATCCAGTTCCCCGCCAGCACAAGACCCGTCGCGATCTGAACCGCCAGCGCGGCAAGGCCAATCCGCCCGTAGCTCTTCTCGAAGTGGACGACCAGCTCGATCGCGCCGGATCGCCGAGCCGCAGGGAGCACCACCCCCAGCAGCACGAGGTGCCCACCGATCCAGGCGGAGGTGCCAAGCAGATGGGCCATGATGAGATACTTGTGCATGTCACGCCTCCGTCGGTGATTCGGCGTGCGAGCAGGCCGCGGCGGGCTCACGCACAATCGTGCGTCCGGACCGTGCCTCGGCCTCGAGTCCGGCGGGGAAGAGAATGTTGTTCTCTTTGTGGATGTGCCGCCGCGTATCGGCCTCGAACTCCTGGAGCAGGGCGAATACCGCGCGGACCGTTCCGCAGGCGTCGCTGGGGACCGTGTAGTGAGAAGTGAGGGTCCGGATCCGCTCCAGACCGTCAGACACGCTGTCGTGGTCGTGGATCATGCAGTCGATCGGGCGCTGCACGCTCCACGGCGGGCCGACATGAATCGCTCCGGGCTGCTCGAGGCGGCGCAGCCAAGGGAAGAGCACGCGTTCCTCCCTGACCATGTGATCGAGCATCTCCTCGCGCAGGCCGGCAAGCACGCGGTCGAGCAATTCGTATTCCGGGTGGGCGGTGCGGTGGGCGGCGAGCACGCGGGGCATCATCACGCCCAGACGCAGGAACACCTCCCGCGCCAGCCTGTGGTGGACCGACTCGATATGGTCGCACCACTCGGTCATGCTGCGTGGGGCTTCTGCCGTTCCGGCGTCGAGGGATAGTGAAGCGATCTCTTGCAGCAGCGTGTTGGTGTCAATTCCCGCACGCTTGCACGCCTGCTCAAGCGACTCATGCCCGCGGCAGCAGTAATCGAGCTGCAGGCGATCGAACACGCCGAGGTACTCGGGGTGGTCGCGGGCGACATCGCCGATCGAAGTGTTGAAGTTCAAGGTGGCTATCATGGGGATGTACCCTCTCTGGGAGGTGCCGAGGTGCGACCCGACACGCTCTGTGTCGTGGACATGAAGAGCGACTGGCAAGATCCGCCGCACGACTCGTCGTACACGGTGCCCAGTGTGGTGCGGCGGAATGTGGCCTCAATCTGAGCCATCGCGTCGTCGAGGCATCGGTGCAGGGGGCACAAGGCGACGCGCACAGGGTTGTTCAGAGGGCACCGCTCGATCCGTTGGATGGGGTCCACGGCGTTGACGATGTCGAGCACGCTGATGGCGTCGGCTTCGCGGGCAAGGACGAAGCCGCCATGGGGACCGCGGTGGGAGCGCACAAGGCGTGCCGACACCAGCCCGCGGAGCACTTTGGCGAGATACCCGCGGGGGACGAGGGTCGCCTGCGAAATGAGATCGCAGGTGGACGCCTGCCCGTGGAGCGAGGCGAGGTGACTCATGGCCCGAAGGGCATATTCGACGGTCTGGGACAGCATGACTACTCCTTTGTCTCAGAGCGAGGTCGGTCGGACTCACGGCGTCGCGCAGCCCACCACTCGCGTCTTGTCGCGAGGAGACCCGCAAAGTCGGTGCGCGTTCCGCTGCTGCGGATCGCCTCGGAATCCGCTTGCGCAGGGTTAGCAAACGCGACCATGCCTGAGGCCATTGGGGTGTGGACATTGTCAGGGGGTGCCTTGAGAAACACGGCGCTCTCAGCCCGAAGCCACATACGGGCGGGATGGTCGCGGACGTGGCGCTCCAGTACGGTGAACTCACCCACACGGTGAATCTCCGCGTCAAGGAGGCAACCCAGGTCGTCGTACAACAGATGTGTCCGGTGGCCGCTGGCGGGAGGGGTCTCGACGAGCAGGGCCGCGCAGCAGCGATCCTCACTGATGAGCATGCCGCACTCGGCGCACTCGTCACGTCCGAGCCGGAGCTCAGGCGGGCCGGAGAGTGGAGCCTGATCGCATCCGTGAGCGAACAAAATCGCCGCGAGCGCAAAGAGAGCCATCGAGAATGTGTGCTTCATAGCGGGGACCTCCGGACCATTACCGCTCCCGCGACCGTGAGCGGCACAATGGTCCACGCAACGAGATAGGCAGCGAAAAGAGCATCGAGACGGCCAGCAAACTCTTCCGCGGCGTACAGTCCCGCCGGCCCAAGCACGTCTAGGCCCGCATCCACTGCGTGGAGAGACCACATCTTGAACACCTGCAGCGGATTCGTGAGCGAGAGCCCAAAGAGCGTCTCGATCCGCAGCCGCAGCGCGATGGCACCGGCCATGATTCCGAGGTCGGTCACGAAGACCAGGGCCAGCCAGACGAACACCGCGGTGCCGACGGCCACGGACGCCCGGCGAGCCATCGCCGAAATCAGCAAGCCGACCGACAGCATCGCGGCGGCGAGCAGGCACGACACGCCGGCCAGCCAGGCGATACTGGCGGGATCGGTGCGGAGGCCGCCGAGCGCGAGCACGACGGCGCACAAGCCAAGGCCAAGCACGATGCTCGCGATCAGAGCCGCCCCGATGCCAACGAACTTGCCAAGCAGGAACTCGATGCGCCCGATGGGCTGGGCGAGCATGTAGCTCAGCATGCCGCGCTCACGGTCCGAGGCGATGGTCCCTGCGCCCGCGGTGAGAGCCATCAGTGGAACGACGAGCAGCACCAAGTTGATCAGCCCTGCCGCCGTGCGTCCAAAGCCCGCGAGCCCGGCGCCGCCCGCCGACGCCGCGGAGGCGTACGACAGTCCGAGGCCAAGCGCGGCAAAGGCGATGGTGTAGAGCAGGAACCAGCGGCTGCGGAGGGCGTCGCGCAGGTCGCGGTGAGCAAGTGTCCGGATGCTCCCCCACGCAGACGGTGAGATTCGGCGCGTGGTGGACACCGGGCGTGTGGCAGCGGCTTGTGCGGCGGTGTTCATGGCTAGTCCTCCTTGTCGGCGTGGGTCAGCGTGGCTGCAAGGGCTGTTGAGACGAGCTCGAAGTCATCGACCGGGACTCGCGCATCGGCCAGCAGGCGGAACGGAGCGGCCTTCTGCTCTGAGCAAACCGGCACCAGCACACCGACGCCGTTGAGACGAGGCGAGAACCCGCCGGCGCGGAGGGCGGTCATGGCACGAGCCCGCGCCGGCTGGGGGACCACCAGGCGCAGCACCGCGCCGTTCAGCACCCCGGCGATGAATGACTGGCATGGGGAGTCCGAGAGAACGCGGCCCTTCTCCATCACCGCGACGCGGCTGGCCAGTGCGCCAATCTCTTCAACCCGGTGCGAGGCGAACAGCATGGTGCGGCCCGAGCCCCGCAGACGCGCGAGCAGTGAGACGAACGCCTCGCGCCCTAGCGCATCAAGGCTTGCGGTGACCTCGTCGAGCACGAGGATTGGCGGATCACCGAGCATGGCGATCGCCAGCGCGAGGCGCTGCTTCATACCGCCCGAGAGCTCACGGATTCGCTTGCGTGCGTGCCCTTGGAGTCCCACCGATTGCAGCGACGCCGCGGCGTCCGGTCGGCCGAGCCCTCGGAGGCGAGAGAACAGATCGAGAGCCTCGCCGACGCCGAGGTCGTCGTAAAAGCCGAGTTCCTGAGGGACATAGCCGATCTGAAGCCGCGCGGACTTTCCGGCGGTGCGTGCGTCGTGCCCGCCGATACGGAGGGTTCCCTGGAAGCGCACCAGCCCCAACACGCAGCGGATCAGGGTGGTCTTCCCGGCGCCGTTGGAACCCCAGAGCGCAACGCTCTCGCCCTCGTTCACCGAGAGGGATATGGAGTCGACCGCGAGCGTGCGACCGAAGCGGTGCGAGACTCGATCGATGAGAATCATGATGTCATCTCCATTGGAGCGCGTGGGCCGCGTCCGAGGCCGAGCACGCACACGCCCAGGCCCGTGAGGGCCACACCGCACAGGAGCAGCGGGGCCGCCGAGGGCGACTGGGAAACCGAGTCGGGCCCGGCGATCGCGACTGGGACAGGGCGCATCAAGGGGACCTCGTCGCTGAACTTCGGCTCCGGGCGCACGGCGGGCAGCGCCCTGCCGACAAACTCGACCGCCTGCTGCGCGGGGCTGAAGAGCAGCAGCCGCAGCGAAGGGTGTTTCTCCAGCAGGTTGTCAAAGAGTGTGACGCTCTCGTGAACGTAGTCGCCCACGCCGTCGGCGTTCTGGTCATACCCGGTGTAGTCGCTCCAGAAATTCCCGCGTTCGTCCCTCCAGAAGCGGTTGGCCTCGAGTGTGCCGCGCCCCGACACGGCGACCTGGTCGATGTTGTCGATGAAGTTGTTGCCCACGATTTCGTTGCCTCGGGAAGAGGGCAGGATGGTGAACCCGACATCGTTGTAGGCCAGCGTGTTGCCCGAGAAGTCACCGGGACGGGCGTTCGTGAACGGCGAACCGTCAAGGTAGACGCCCGAGCGATTGGAGGCGATGAGATTGCCGCGGACTGTGAACTTGTCGGCCTCTTTGAGACCGATGCCGTAGCCGCTCGGGCCGCGGTTGCGCAAGAGGCGGTTCGCGGTGATCTCGATCCCTGCGCTGTACATGAGGTAGATGCCGACCGAGTTTCCCGAAAACTCGTTGCGCTCGATTCGTGTGTCATCGCTGAACATCAGGTGGAGCGCATAGCGGCAGTTGTGGCCTCGGTTGCCGCGCACGATGATGCCCGACGAGTACCACAGAATGGCGTCGCGCC
>CAYZFW010000213.1:0-5494 GCA_964477615.1 uncultured Phycisphaeraceae bacterium
GCACGACGACCTGCTGCAGATCCCCAGCGACTACCTGAAGATGGACAAGGCCCGGTTCGCCCTGCTGGAACTGACGGGCAACGAGATCGAGGGCCTGGAGCGTCTGCGCCTGGAGGTGATGACCCAGCTCGCCGGGACGCGCGTGGCCCTGGGCGTGGTGGGCTACGAGCGCAAGGAGAAGCGCTGGCCGCCGAACGTGAGCGCGATCGCCCCGGCGTACGTGCGGGCCCTCGACACCGACCCCTTCGGCTACGACAAGCGGTTCAAGAACCTCAACGCGTTCTACTACAAGGTGCCCATCCGCGACGACGTGAAGAAGGAACGCGAGGAGCCTAAACCGCATGAGATGACGGTGGGGGTGGGGGAGGCGAGGATTGGGGGAGGCCCCGACCCGATGCTGGCCGGGTTTGCCGCGGCGTTCAAGAGCACCGTGCGCACCGGCGGGAACCAGGTCCGGCCCGAGGACCTTGACTTTGATGCGATGCTCGCCGACCTGCCCGGCGCAAAGAAGCGGATGATCGCGGCCGCCAACGAGCAGACACTGACCGACCAGGACCTCGCGGCGATGGGCGAGGCACTGAAGATCACCGGCGAGATGGGCGACGTCACGCCCGAGCAGCTCACAAATCTCGTGATCGGCGGCCTGAAGAGCATGGGCGGCAAGGGCGAAGAGATCCTCGCCAAGATGAACGAGATGCTCGGCGTCTCGATGGAGGAGTATCTCACGGTCATCGCACAGATGGACAACGCCGCGAACAAGACCCCTGCCGTCCAGGAGATGCGGACCGCCGCGAAGAACGGAACGAAGCTGACGTCTGAGATGGTTCGTAAGGCAAACGTTGCGTCGATGGAGGCGCTGACCTCGGACGAAGCGACGTTCCGCAAGTACCTCGAGATGATGTCGAAGATCATGAAGAGCCCGGCGGGCGGCGCGATCCGGCAATCGTTCGGCCTTGCCGATCCCTCCTCGGCATCGTCGACGTTCACCGTCACGATCACCCAGAAGGACTACCTGCTCTGGTCCACCGGCCCCGATGCAAGGGACGATCAGGCGCGGGCCGTGGGTGTGGGCGGCTCCGACGTCCTCATCTGGCCCCCCATCCTCAGCCTCCGCCGCGAGCACGGCGGGAACTGAGCGGGCTGGATCACACCCAAAGCCGGCGTCACTCCTTCAAGCGTCCCGGGCGCGATTCGAACGCGCGACCTGCCGCTTAGAAGGCGGCTGCTCTATCCAGCTGAGCTACCGGGACAACCCTCGAACCGCGGAACGATAGTTCGCTCATCCGCGTCCCAGCCTCGCGGCCAGGGTTCCGATCCGTCTCGACATCCGGACGCCGCCGGGGTCGAGGAAGAGGCGTTTTCCCTCGGCACGCAGGGTCGGGGCGCCTTCCGCGAGGTAGCGGTCCAGGGCTTCACGGCTGGGGAACTCGTAGCGGCATTCGATTGTGGTGGGGGCTTCGGCGGCGGCGGGTGGGGATGGTGGGTCGATCGTTGAGATATCCGCCGCGGTGCCGCCCCAGGCCAGCACGTGACGTGCGTGGGATTCGGCGAACTCGCCCCGCCCGATGAGCCAGTCCAGGTATCGTGCCGCGACGACTGGCTCGTCGATCTCCGCCGTGACGCTGTAGAAGACCGGCATGGCGGCAGCGGCGGGGGCGGAGTACGAGTCGGCGTCGCGGGCTTGATCGGCCATGGGCGAGGGTATGCGCTACGGTTGCGGCGTCGCGATGGCCGATCTTCGGGCGTTCGAGAAGGGAACCGTGCATGGGCTGGTGGGTCGCCGATCTCTTTCATTCCAACCCGGCCCTGCTGGTCTCGCAGGTGTTCTGGGTGATCTTCTCGATCTGCCTGCACGAACTCGGGCACGGGTGGGCGGCGATCCGTCAGGGCGACAGCACGCCGATCCACACCGGGCACATGACGTGGAACCCGCTGGTCCACATGGGGCCGACGAGCCTGATCGTCTTTGCCATCACCGGGCTGGCGTGGGGGGCTATGCCGGTCGATCCCACCCGGTTCCGCGACCGGTACGGCGACGCGCTGGTGTCGTTCGCCGGGCCCGCCGTGAACCTCGTGCTCACCGGGCTGTGCATCGTGGCGCTGGCGCTGTGGGAGAAGTACGCGGTGAATCTCGACGCGGGTCTGCGGGACAACTTCCGGGTGTTCTTCGCGGCCGGCGGGATGCTGAACATCGCGCTGTTCCTGCTGAACATGATGCCCGTGCCGCCGCTTGATGGGTCGAAGATCCTGGGGAACTTCGCTCCGGCGTACCGGCGGCTGATCGAGCAGCCCAACGCCGGGCTCGTGGGACTGGTGCTTCTGGTGCTCGCGATGAACACCTTCGGCAGGCGGGTGTTCGACTTCGGAGCGAGGGTGGTGATGGGGGCTTCGCAGGAGATCGTGCTCAGGCTGCCGTAGCGGATCGTGTTTTGTTCGGGTTTTGGGGTGCGGTTTGGGGGAAAGGGCTGGACGGCGGGGCGGGTCTGGAGAGTCAAGGCCTGCTGGGCACGTGGAATCCCGGACACCTCCCTTCCCTTGCATTTCCGGGTGAGATGGCTACACTCCCCTCCCCCCTCGGAGCGGTCTGCGCTTTGGGCGGGGACGGCAAGATTTCCGCCGCTGCGGTCAAACGCCCTGCAGAGAGGTCGTCCGCTCGGTTCAGCACCTGTTCCTTTTCCTCTGGAGCCCGGCTCTATGGTCCGAATCCGACTCAAGCGGATGGGGCGTCGCAACCGCCCGTTCTACCGCATCAACGCGATCGAGAAGCGCAACAAGCGTGACGGCGTGGTTCTCGAGAACCTCGGCTGGTATGACCCCATCGCCGCCGAGGGCAAGCAGGTGCTGCTCAAGGAAGAGCGGATCAAGCACTGGCTGAGCAACGGCGCCCAGGGTTCGGACACGGTCAACGGCCTTCTCGCGAAGGCGAAGTTGATCGATGCCGACAAGTGGTCGGCGTTCGTGAAGGCTCGGAACGAGCGTCGGGCCGCGGCCCGGGCCGCGAAGGCCGCCGCCGCTCCTGCCAAGGACGAGAAGAAGAAGTAATCCCCGGTGGGGATGGGGGCTGAGGGTGTCAACCGGTGGTGCATGACATGGCCATGCGGATCGACATCCTTACCTTGTTCCCCGAGATGTTTGAGCCGGTGCTGAGCGAGAGCATCACCGGCCGAGCCCGGAAGGCCGGGCTTGTGGAGTGGTTCTCGCACGACATCAGGAGTTTCGCCGCCAACAAACACAACAAGGTCGATGACCGCCCCTTCGGTGGCGGGCCCGGCATGGTGATGATGTGCCAGCCGCTGTGGGACTGTGTGAGCGCCGTGGAGGCGCAGGACCCACGCCCCGTGACAAGGATTCTTCTGACGCCTCAGGGCGTGCCGCTGACGCAGCGGCTAGTGGAAGACCTCGCACGAAAGCCCCGGCTGCTCATGATCGCCGGGCACTACGAGGGCATCGACGAGCGAGTGATCGAGCGGCTCGCTCCGCTTGAGATCAGCATCGGGGACTTTGTCCTCTCCGGCGGGGAACTGCCGGCGATGCTGGTGGTGGACGCGGTGACCCGGCTGCTGCCGGGGGTTCTCGGGCACGAGGATTCCGCCGCGGAGGATTCGTTCAGTGAGCTCCCGACGCCCAGCGGCGTCAGGCGACTCTTGGATTGCCCGCTCTACACCCGACCCAGGGAATGGGACGGAATGGAAGTGCCCGACATCCTGACCAGCGGCGATCATGAAAGGGTCGCCGCGTGGAGACTCGAACAGAAACTCGCCCGAACGCGGGCGCGACGACCGGACTTGCTCAACGACTGACTTTCTGGCCCCAGACTCAAGCCAACAGGACCGCTCCCATGTCCATCCAGCAGATCCTCGAATCCGTGACCGAATCCCAGATCAAGAAGGACATCCCCCGGATGGACGTCGGCGACACGATCAACGTGCACTGCCGCATCGTCGAGGGTGACAAGGAGCGCATCCAGGTCTTCCAGGGTGTGCTGATGGTCCGCAAGGGCCGCGGCAACCAGGAGATGATCACGGTGCGGCGCATCGTGAACGACGAGGGCGTGGAGCGGACGTTCCCGATCAACTCGCCGAAGATCGCCGAGTTCGAGGTGGTGCGTCGTGCCGACAGCCGCCGGGCCAAGCTGTACTTCCTGCGTGACCGCGCCGGCAAGAGCCGCCGCCTGCGTGACCGCCGCCGCGGCCTGAAGCACGTGGCCGGCATGAAGGTGACCGGCCAGGGCTGAGTGATCGGTCCGGCTCGTTATCGATGAAATCCCACAGCGCCCCTTGGGTGATCCCCGGGGGCGTTGTCATTTCGTTGCCGTCGCGGGATCGGCCCGGAGCAGGGCGACCCGCTCCGCCGAGGGCTGTGTAATCAACCTCGCCCCGCGCTCGTAGCGGAAGTACGCCCATGCCCACTGGACAAGCACGAGCACGCGGTTGCGGAAGCCGATGAGGTAAACGATGTGGATGCCCAGCCAGAGGGCCCACGCCGGGAAGCCCGCGAAACCCCGCCCGTTGATGACGCCCACAGCCCGGGCCCTGCCGATGGTCGCAAGGTTGCCCTTGTCCTTGTAGACGAACCGTGGCCGGGGGGCGGGCACGGCGATTGGGCCGCGCTCGATCTCCGCGGCGAGCAGGCGGCCCACGAAGCGTCCCATCTGCATGGCGGCAGGTGCGACGGCTGGGACCATCTCGCCCGTTTTCTCGTCCCTGATCGCAGCGAGATCGCCCACGACGAACACCTCCGGGTGATCCGGGATCGAGAGATCTGGGTTCACAAGCACGCGCCCGGCCCGGTCGGTAGGCGCACCGAGTGAGCCGCCGATGGGCGAGGCCTTCACGCCAGCGGCCCAGAAGACGTTCCGTGTGGCGATGCGCTCTTCGCCGATCGTCACGCCGCGGGCGTCCACGGCGGACACGGGCGAGTTCACCCACACCTCGACACCCATGGACTCGAGGTCGAGTTTGGCGCGGGCGCTGAGATGAGGCGGGAAGGCGGTCAACAGCCGAGGCCCCGCTTCGAGCAGGATGATGCGGGCGGTGGTCGTGTCGATGCGCCGGAACTCGCGGGGGATGGCGCGGCGTGCGATTTCCGCCATCGCGCCGGCGAGTTCGACGCCCGTCGGCCCGCCGCCGATCACGACGAACGTCAGGATGGACCGACGCTTGGCGGCGTCGGGCTCGCGCTCGGCGGCCTCGAATGACAGCAGGAACTTCTCGCGGATTTCCAGCGCATCGGAGGCGTCCTTCAGCCCCGGCGCATGGGGCACCCAGTCGTCGTGCCCGAAGTACGAGTGCGTGGCCCCGGCGGCGACCACGAGGTGGTCGTACGGCTCCTCGCCGTCGCGCAGCGTGACGACGCGGCGCGACGTGTCGATGCCGGTCACCTCGCCCAGAAGCACACGGCAGTTGGACTGCTTCTTCAGGATCTGACGGATCGGTGCGGCGATGTCGGCGGGGTTCAGCGATGCCGTGGCCACCTGGTACAGCAGCGGCTGGAA
>CAYZFW010000214.1:0-5492 GCA_964477615.1 uncultured Phycisphaeraceae bacterium
CAGCCCCGGGCGGCATCGGCACCTTCGACCACATCTCATCGAGGATCGACGCAAAGGGCAACGGCGTCATCGCCTTCTGCGCCACACTCAACAACGCCGGCGACAACCTCCACGACAACCGCGTGTACCGCCACAGCGCCGGCGTCACCACCACCATCGCACGCGAGGGCGACCCGTCTCCCGACGCCAACGGCCAACTCTGGCACGACAACGGCAACTTCATCCCCCTCGCCCGCGCCAGCAAGAGCGGCTTCGTCGCCTTCCGCTCCGATCTCCTCGGCACCGCCGGAGGCGCGAGCGACAACGCCGCGATCTTCCGCGGCACCGGCGGCCCGCTCACCTTGATCGCCCGCCTCGGCCAGCCCGCCCCCGGCGGAAACGGCACCATCTCCGAGCTCTACATCCCCGACGTCGCCGATACCGGCACCGTCATCTTCGAGGCCGATTTCGCCGGCACCACCGGCGGTGAAACCGACGACCGCGCCCTCCTCTCCGGCACCGGCGGCATCCTCACCACCATCATGCGCGAGAACCAGCCCACCCCCAGCGGCGACGGACAGCTCGTCGTCGGCTACTTCACCAACTGGAACTGCAACGCCGCCGGCGAGATGGCCATCCGAACCGATCTGCGCAACACCCAGGCCGGGGGCCAGTACGAGAACGCCATCTACTTTTACCGCCCCGGATCGCCGCTCATCGAGATCGCCCGCAACGGCACCCCGCTCCTGGGCTCCACCATCACGCTGCTCAACTCCACCGACCAGAGCTTCGCCCCAAGTCTCTCGCCCATCAACGAGTCTGGCCAGATCGCCTTCTACTTCGCGCTCGCCGACGGACGCGACGGTGTCGCACGATTCACCCCGCCCCCGTTCTGCCGCGGCGACTTCAACAACGACGGCCAGCGCAACACCCTCGACCTCACCATCTTCCTCGGGAAGTTCGGACAGGTCGTCGCCCCGTACTCCGCAGGTGACATGAACGGCGACGGCGTCGTCAACACCCTCGACCTCACCGCCTTCCTCGGCGTCTTCGGCATCCCCTGCAACCCGCAGTAATCCCGTCGCAACCCGACACCACACCCACGCATCCCGATAAGACTCCGATCAAAGCCCGGGCCCCAGGCCTGGGTTTTCTCGTTCCCCGGTCCATAAACCCCCCATCTTCTCGCACAGCTTCCGAACATGGGGTCGAACGTGCGGTGCGCGATGATTTTTCTAGCCACCTCATCCGCCGTTCTCGCATGTCCTGCTGGCCCGCTTGCCGCGGTCGCCCAGGGTTCCATGCCGACGCCGCCCCATCACGTTGGGGCACCACCCGTCGGACGAGCCCTCTGCCTCGTCTGTCGTCTGTCCCGACCGCAACGCAACGCCTCACACCTGGAGATGCACCCCATGCACCTGTCCCGCGCGATCACCCTGTCCACGCTCGCCGCATTGGCTCTTCCCGCGGCCTCGGCCCACGCTCAGTCGTTCAACATCGACATCCACAGCGCCCCCGGCTTCGGGTCGTCGCTGCCCGCGAGCACCTACGCCGCCGCCGCCGGCCAGCCCGGCACCTGGAACCAGGTCGGAAGCGCCAGCCCCACGAGCGTCGCGCTGGTCAACCTCGACGGCTCGCCTTCTTCGGTGACCCTGGCCCGCGCCACCAACGGCACCTTCATCAACACCACCAACGTCACCACGACCGGCAACTTCTCCTTCCTCCACGACGACTACCAGCGTCTCACCCCCTCGGGCACGCTGGCGTACACCTTCAACAACCTCGCCGCCGGCGATTACGCCGTCTTCACCTACGCCGCGAACCCCGACGACCCCAGCAGCAAAGCGCTCGTCAGCGTCCCCGGCTCGGTCAGCCTCGCCACGCAGTCTGTCGGCGGCACCATCAACGGCAACAAGTGGATCCCCGGCACCACCCACGCCATCCACGTCCGCAAGAATGTCGCCGCCGGCGGCTCGATCACCGTGAACGTCGTCGCCGACCCGCTCAACGGCTTCGCCTGCTGCGGCGGGATTCAGCTGGTCAAGATGACTTCGGACCGCCTCCGCTTCCACGTGAACGACAACCCCCCGGGGGGCGGGATCGATGCCGGCGGGTCATGGACCGACGCCTACACCGACCTTCAGATGGCCCTCCGCTCGGTGCAGCGCGCCGGCGGCCCTAACTCGGAAATCTGGGTCGCCCAAGGCTTCTATGAGCCCGGCACCAGCCGCTCCGACACCTTCCTGATTCCCTCGAACTCGGTGATGTACGGCGGCTTCGCTGGCAACGAGACCTCCCTCAGCCAGCGCACCACCCCTGCCTTCTTCATCACCGCCCTCAGCGGCGCCATCGGCACCAGCGCCGCCACCGACAACTCCTACAACGTCGTCACCATGGACAACTCGTCCAGCGGCACCAACATCATCGACGGCTTCACCATCTCGGGCGGCTACGCCAACGGCGTCGGCACGCAGTCCCGCGGCGGCGGCGTCCTCATCACCGGCGACTGCGCCCCGCGATTCCGCAACTGCAAATTCATCTCCAACGAAGCCCAAAACGACGGCGGCGCCATCTACGTCGACGGCGTGACCGACCCCCACTTCACCAACTGCCTCTTCTACAACAACGACTGCAACAACGCCACCGGCGGCGCGATCTACTTCACCGCCAACTCCGCTTCCTTCAAGATCGTCAACTGCCAGTTCATCGGCAACTACGCCATCGGTGACGGCGGCGCATTCACCACCGAGGCCCAGCCCGGCGAAGTCATCAACTCCACCTTCTCCGGCAACATCGCCGCCTCCAGCCTCTCCAAGGGCGGCGCCGTCGCACTCAAGTCCGAGGCCGGCGACGTCACCTTCCGCGGCTGCACCTTCTCCCACAACCTCTGCGGCGGCGGCACCGGCGGCATCTATGCGACGCTGGGAGCCGACGTCACCCTCCGCAACTGCATCCTCTGGGACAACGCCGACGTCAACGGTCCCGGCGACGTGATCGACAACCTCGAAGTCATCGGCGTCCAGGGCTCCACCTCCACCGTCTCGTTCACCACCATCGAAGGCTCCGCGGGCTCCGCCGGACTCAACCCCCAGTTCGTCGACGCCGACGGCGCCGACAACACCTTCGGCACCACCGACGACGACCTCCGCCTCACTATCCTCAGCCCCGCCATCGACGCCGGCGACAGCAACCAGATCGGCGCCGACCCCACCGACGTCGACGCCGACGGCAACGTCATCGAGGCCATGCCCATCGACCTCGCCGGCAACGCCCGCCGCCTGAACCTCAACTCCGTCGCCGACACCGGCGCCAACGGAGCTCCCATGCCCGACCGCGGCGCCTATGAGATGGTCCCCGCCCCCTGCGTCGGCGATCTCAACGGCGACGGCACCCGCGACACCGCCGACCTCGTCATCTTCCTCGGCGACTTCGGCACCGCCGGCCCCAGCGTGTCGGACCTCACGGGAGACGGCGTCGTCAACACGGCGGACCTCACCCGCTTCCTGGGCACCTTCGGCGTCCCCTGCCCGTAAACCGGCGGCGCAGGCTTTCAGCCCGCCTCCTGACTCCGCGCCGTCAGAGCCCTGATCGCACGCCCAACGCCACGCCCAGACATCCCAAAGCCCGAACCAGCCCCGGTCCCGCGACCGGGGTTTTTCGTTGGCCGCCCTGTCACACACCCAAGCGCCCGGCACTCGTCTAAGCGGACCACGACCCCCGTCCATCACGCACGCACCCCTTCACCACCAAGACACCCATGAACACACCACGAAAAACACTCATCCCCCTCGCTCTTCTCGCCCTCAGCACCGCGTCGCACGCGCAGTCGATCAACCTCGACATCAACGTCGCCGCGGGCGAGGGCGCGGGCACGCCGCCGTCCACTTACCAGGGCGCGGCGGGCCAGCCCGGGCACTGGAACGCCGTGGGTGCCGCCACGCCGTCCCTCGTGAACAACCTGCTCGGTCTCGACGGGCTTCCCAGCGGCGTCACGCTGTCGCGCACCACCGGCGCGTCGTCGTATCTCTCGGTGCCCAACGCGAGCACCACGGGCTCGTACGCCGCCCTGATGGACGACGTGCAGCGCGTCCCCGGCGGCAGCATCATCACCTACACCTTCGGCGAGCTCGATGCCGGCACCTACGCCGTTTACACCTACGCCGCCATGCCCACGGGGGCGTCGCAGCGTGTCACCGTCAGCAACAGCACCAGTTACCAGGCCTCGCAGGGCATTTTCGGCGACCTCTTCGGCGAGATCGCTCCAAACGACTATGAGTTTCTCCATACCCACACCGTCATGCTCCGCACTGTCACGCAGGGCGGTTTTGTCAGCATCGCCATCGAAGGCGACGGCGGCACGGACCCCGCGTACCTCTCGGGCATCCAACTCAAGAAGATCACCACCGGGCGCTTCCGCCTCTACGCCAACGACAACCCGCCCGCCAGCGGCCTGAAGACCGGCGGCTCATGGGCCGACGCCGAGCCCGACCTGGATGAGGTCCTGAGCATCGCCTGGTACGCTGGCCCGGGCGTCGACGTCTGGGTCGCCGGCGGAACCTACAAGCCCAACATGCGGATCGACTCCCGCAGTCGAAGTTTCTACGTCGCCGACGGCGTCCACCTCTACGGCGGGTTCAACGGCACCGAGTCCTCCCTCAACCAGCGCTTCGCCCCCGGCACCGTCATCTCCACCCTCTCGGGCGAGATCGGCACCGCCAGCGCCACCGACAACTCGTACAACGTGCTGCGCACGAACAACGCGCAGGACTTCATCGTCGACAACGTCACCATCACCCGTGGCTACGCCAACGGGACCATCAACTCCGAGGACCTGGGTGCTGCCCTCCAGGCCACCGGCTGCAGCGGCGTCTTCCGCTATTGCACCTTCCGCGACAACACCAGCACCAACGAAGCGCCCATCTGGGTCGACGGCTTCGCCGATGTCCGCTTCGAGTTCTGCACCTTCATCGACAACACCAACCGCAACTCCCGTGGCGGCGGGGTGAGCGTCCGCAGCGATGCCGCCGCCAACTTCTACAACTGCCGGTTCCTGGGCAACCGGAGCCAGCCCGCCGACGGCGGGGGCCTGTTCGTCGATGACGCCCAGGTCACCCTCACCAACTGCCTGTTCGCGGGCAACGTCGCCGACGGTCCGGCCGGGCGTGGCGGGGCGATCTACGCCGCCGGTACCGCCGCCGATGTCACCCTGCGAAACTGCACCATCGGCGGCAATCTGGCCGGGGGCGTCTGCGGCGGGGTGTACGCCACCCTCGGCGCGAGCATCATCGCACGCAACTCGGTCTTCTGGGGCAACTTCACCCCCAGCAGCAACGGCACCACCGCCGACAACCTCCTGGCCACATTCCCCGCCACCACCGCCACGGAGTTCACCTGCATCCAAGGCGGCGGCGGCAGCATCAACACCCTCAACCCCAAGTTCACAAACCCCTACGGCCCCGACACCATCGGCGGCACCCTCGACGACGACTACACCCTTCGCGTCGACAGCCCCC
>CAYZFW010000215.1:0-5476 GCA_964477615.1 uncultured Phycisphaeraceae bacterium
GGCGGCGATTCCCATGGTTGAGCCAGTCAATGCTCCGCCCGCGCCCATCAGGACCGAGAGCAGCCAAACCAGTGGCGCAAACCGGTACCACGCCGCGGAACTCAGAGACGCCAGAGCGGCTCCCGCGATCACCATCACGCCGACGATCACGAGCCCTGCGATGCCGCCGAATGGGAGGAAGTCGCCGACGCCGACCTCAAAGAACCAGGCCCCGAACGACACGTGGAACAACACCGTGACGATGGAGAACCAACGCGCGGCGGCGGTGTGGTCGCGCGTCAGGCGCTCCGCGGCCCCCGGCCTCCGCAGCACCCACCCCATTGCCCCCGCTCCGATCACGTTCGGGACCGCGAACGCGACCCAGCCCCACACGCCGAAATCACCGACAAAGAACACCGGGAAGAACATCCCGATGCACCAGGTCCAGGAGCAGGCGAGGAACATGCCGCGGAGGACGATCCCCCAGGTGCCCACACGCCCGATCTCAGCTTCTCCGCTTGTCATGCGGGCAGCGTAACCGCAGTGCCGATCATTCTGGGGTTTCGCGGTTTGGTGCCACGGCTTGGCGACCGCGACACGCCGTGCTTCCCACGCGAAGGCCCGGTCACACGGCTTGTCGCGGACGCCAAGCCGTGGCACGTCGTCGACCTACCCTCGGATCAGCCTCATCAGAACCTCCCGCAGGGTCTTGGCGTCACCTTTGCCCGCCGCGGCCTTCATGGCCTCGCCGACCAGCCTGCCGATCGCCGCGTCCTTGCCGCCCCGCACGTCTGCAACCGCCTTCTCGTTGGCGGGGTTGTCGATCACGGCGCGGCACCACGCCTCCATTGCACCAGTATCGCGCACCTGGATGAGCCCACGCTGGGTCGAGAGGGCCCGGACATCGCGCGGGGCGCCGGGAGCCTCGTCGCACAGCACGCCGATGAGTTCCTCCGCGGCATTGGACGAGACGTCGCCGCTCTCGCGCAGGGCCACCAGCGCCCCGATCTCCACTGCGTGGGCGCCCAGCTGGTGCACCTGCATGCCCCGCTCGTTGGCACGCTTCTGGAGGTTTTGGAGGACGAAGTTCGCGGCGCTGCGGCCCGCCGCAGGGGCGGGGACACCCGCGAGGCACGCGGCTTCGATGGCGGCCTCGTAGAACTCGCACACGCCGCGCTCTTCGATCAGGGCGCGGGCTTCTTTTTCCTTCAGTGCGTACTCGCGGATGTACCTTTCTGCGCGGGCGGCGGGCAGTTCCGGCATCGAGGCTCGCAAGGTCTCCACCCATTCCCGCGTCAGCATCACCGGCGGAAGGTCGGGCTCGGGGAAGTAGCGGTAGTCGTGGGCGTCCTCTTTCTCGCGCTGGAGGAACGTCTCCATTTTTCGGTCGTCCCAGCCGCGGGTGCTCTTGGCCCCGCGGCCCATTTCCTTTCCGTCACGCTCCCAGCGTGCCGGCTGCTCGCGGGCCTCGTAGTCGATGGCCCCCCGCAGACTCTTGAAGGAGTTGAGGTTCTTCACTTCGACAATCGGCGTCTTGACGATCCGACCGTCGTCCAGCGTGAGTTCCATGTTGATGTTCGGCTCGAAGCGCATGTGCCCTCGCTGCATGATGCCCTGCGTTACGCCGAGGAATCTGCAGGTGTTGCGGAGGTCCTGAGCGAATGCGACGCACTCGTCGGCACTTGCGAAGTCCGGGGCGGTGACGATCTCGAGCAGCGGGGTGCCGGCGCGGTTGTAGTCGGCGATCGAAAAGTCGATTCGGCCGCCCCGGGGGGCCGGCCACTCGTGCATGAGTTTCCCGGCGTCCTCTTCGAGGTGGGCCCGGATGATGCCGATGCGGCGTGAGCCGCCGCCGGGGACTTCGACATCCACCGCGCCGTCAAAGCACAGCGGGAGGTCGTACTGGCTGGTCTGGAAGTTCTTGGGCAGGTCGGGGTACCAGTAACTCTTGCGGTCCCACTTGGTCACCTCGGCGATACGGCATCCCAGCGCCAGGCCGACCAGCGCCGACAGACGCACCGCCTCTTTGTTGATCACCGGCAGTGCCCCGGGCAGGCCCAGCACCACCGCGTCGATCATCGTGTTGGGTGATCCCTCAGCGTCCTCGCTCTCGCCTGCGTCATCTGGAATGTGCGGCAGGGCGGCATGCGCGGCGGCGGGGCTGGCGACACGCGTGAACATCTTGGTGCGCGTCGCGAGTTCGACGTGGACTTCCATGCCGACGATGAGACGGGTTTGGACGATGGTGGGCATGAGAAAGCGGCAGACGAGCAGAACAGCAGAACAGCGGATCGGAACGAGCCTCGGTGATCCTACCCGGCTTGGTCGCGCTTCCCCTCTGGGCTTCTGCGGCTCTGCTGATCTGCGTTCTGCCTTCACAGACGGCCCGCCCCTACACTCCCAACCCATGGCCCGCGGCACCGTCATCACCGGCATCGGCACGGTCTCCGGATTCGGAGCGGGCATCGCCGCGCTGTGGGACGGGCTGCTCGAAGGCCGCTCGGCGCACAAGCGGATCGAGGCGCTCGATCCTTCGGGGTTCCCGACACACTTCGCCGCCGAGGCGCGGGGTTTCTCGGCGAAGGAGCACGTGCCGAAGCACTACCGCAAGGCGCTGAAGGTGATGGCCCGCGATACCGAGATGGCGGTGGCGTGTGCCAAGTTCGCCGTGGAGGACGCGGGGCTGCTCACCAAAGCGGTGCTGCCTGACGACGCGGGCGAAGGGGCAAAGACGACGTACGCGCCGGCCCGCGTGGGCTGCCAGATCGGCGCGGGTCTGATCGCGGCGGAAGTGCCCGAGCTGGCTGCGGCCATGGCTTCGGCGGTTGACGCGGCGAGCGGTGTTCCCGCCGCCGGCGGATTCTCCTACGCGAAGTGGGGGGGCATCACCGACGACACGGCGTCGGCCACCGGCGGCGCGGGCATGGACAACCTCACGCCCCTGTGGCTGCTGAAGTACCTGCCCAACATGCTCGCGTGCCACGTGACCATCCTGCACGACGCCCGCGGCCCCTCGAACACCATCACGTGCTCCGAGGCTTCGGGGCTGCTCTCGATCGGTGAATCGATGCGGGTGATCGAGCGCGGCGCCGCCGACGCGTGCTTCTCCGGCTCGTGCGAGTCGAAGATCAACCACATGGGCATCCAGCGGCTGCTGTGTGCGGAACGCCTCGCAGCAACGCCGGCGGGCACGAGCGACGCGGACGCGTGGAAGATCGTCCGGCCGTACGACCCGCGAGCGACTGGTGGTCTGCTGGGCGAGGGCGGGGGCATTCTGCTGCTTGAGTCCGAAGACACCGCGAAGGCGCGTGGGGGGAAGCCCAAGGCGCGGCTGCTCGGCTTCGGTGCCGGCCTCAGCAGCACGCTGGGAAACCAGCCCGACCACGCGGGGCTTCAGTACGCCATCGAGAATGCACTCGATGATGCCGGGCTTCGCCCGAGTGATATCGACGCCATCGTGCCGCAGGGTGCGGGCGTGCGTGAGAGCGATGCCGTGGAGCTCGAAGCACTGCGGGCCGTGTTCGGTGGTCACTTGAAAGACATCCCGCTTGTGACGCTTGCGCCATTCATCGGCGAGTGTGTCGCGGGCGCGGGTGGCCTGGCGGTTGCGGTCGCCGCGATGTGCGTGGCCCACCAGACGCTGCCCGCAAGGCTGCACGCGGGTGAGTGCCCTGCCGATGTACAAGCCGGACCCGCCCCTGCACGCGACGCCAGGCTCCGGCATGTCCTTGTGTGTACGCCTTCCATCGGCGGGCAGGCCGCGGCGGTGATCGTCGCGCCCGCGAGTTGAAAGCTCCCGACTTTCTCACGGACCTACCCTCTCGTCCCGCCGTTCACCGGCCCGATGACCGAAACTTGAACTGAATCCTCTACACACCATCACCTATCCCCTCCGCTCTCCCTGCCATTCACCCATGTACCCCTCCAACACCTCCTCCTACGGCAACTCCTCTTCGTCCTCCTCTTCCTCGAACTCCGGCTCGCGTCGCCCGACCCTGAAGGATGAAGAACTCGATCCGGCGCTCAGCGAAGTCAGCCGCAAGGTCATCGGCTCGGCGATCGAGATCCACCGCGCCCTGGGCCCCGGCCTCGACAAGGCGGTGTACGACAACGCCCTGGCCATCGAACTGAAGGAGCAGGGCGTCCGCTTCCAGCTCAATCACGAGTTCCCCATCACGTACAAGAACCAGCGCATCGGCGGGCACCGCGTGACGTTCTTTGTCGATGACCGGTTCGTGGTCCAGACGCTCGCCGACAACCGCGAGATCAGCGGCTTCGACCGCGACCAGTTGCGGACGCAGCTCAAGCGTGCCGACCTCGAACTGGGCCTGATCATCAACTTTGATCGGCGCCGGTTGACCGATGGCCTGGTCCGGGTCATCAACCCCGACAAGCTCGACGCGCTGCGGGGCGACAAGCACCACGCGGAATCGATGTGATCGTGAGCCGTCCCAGTCAAACCCCCGCACGCGTTGTGATCACCGGCATGGGCTGGGTGACGCCGCTGGGCGACGACATCGACGCCGCGTGGTCGCGTCTGATGAATGGGGAGTCCGCCGTCGGCCCGGTGACGCGGTACCCGGCGAAGACGTTCGCGACGAACTTCGCCGCGGAGGTGAAGGGATTCGATCTTGGGAAGTTCATCCACGAGCGTGGGCCGCATCAGGACGCTCATCTGAACTCGCAGTTTGCTCTGGCGGCGGCGAGCCGCGCCTGGAAGCAGGCGGGCCTGTCTGACCTCTCGACGGCGCAGGGGAAGAAGGCGAAGGACGCCGGGATCAACCCGCGCCGCGCCGGCGTCTATCTCGGCTCGGGCGAGGGTGTGCCGGACTTCGAGCCGTTCTGTGCCGCGAACATCGGCTCGTGGGACGCGGCGAAGCGGGACACGGACAGCGTGAAGTGGGCCGCCATTGCGAAGGAAACCATGCGTGCCCGCGCCGAATGCGAGCAGGAGCCGCACATGGCCATCGCGCACCTCGCCGAGGCCTTCGGCGTGCGCGGGCCGGCGTTCAACTGCATGACCGCGTGCGCCGCCTCGACACAGGCCATCGGGGAGGCGTACGAGGTCCTCCGCCGAGGCGACGCCGATCTCATGCTCGCCGGCGGCACCCACACCATGATCCACCCGCTGGGCATGACCGGGTTCATCCGTCTCACCGCCATGAGTCGCAGGCGAGACGAGCCGTCCAAGGCGGCACGTCCCTTCGACGCGACACGCGACGGGTTTGTGATGGGCGAGGGCGCGGGCGTGCTCGTGCTGGAATCGCTCGCCCATGCTCAGGCCCGCGGCGCGACGCCTCTGGCGGAGGTCGTCGGCTTTGGTTCGACCGCCGACGCCTACCGCATCACCGACATCCAGCCCGACGGCTTCGGCGGTGCCAGCGCGATGACCGCCAGCCTGGCCCAGGCGGGCATCGACCCGCGCGAAACCAGCGCCGCCGGTCGTCCCAGCGTCCACTACATCTCCGCTCACGGCACCGGCACGAAGGAGAACGAC
>CAYZFW010000216.1:0-5466 GCA_964477615.1 uncultured Phycisphaeraceae bacterium
GCGCCGTACGACAGGCGTCCCGCCTGTCCCGTGCGGAGCACCGCCCCCTCACCGCCCCAACGCCGAACCGTCGTCGTCGTGTACATCCAGCTCGCGAACGCCGCGCTCGCGACGGCAACGCTCAACCTCGTGGCGCAGCGTGTCGTGGACCTCGAGCGCCCCCGGGATCGCCCCCAGCACCAGCTCAGGCGTGGTCGCGTCGCTCGTGACCATCCGGATCGTCCCCAGCCCCAGCATCCGCTGCACCAGCGGCTGGTTCACGGTGATGTCCTTCACCCGGTACAGCTCAAGATCATCGAACACCCGGTTGAGCACCCCCGTGGCCACACGGAACCGCTGCGACGTGAGCGTGTACGTCGTGCACCGCACCGTCAGCCACTTCCAGATCGCCACCGGGATCGGCAGCACAAGCAGGCACGACGCGAACCACCAGAAGTTCGTCCACTGGCTGGGGCGTCCCTCCCAAATCGGGCTCTCGCTGCTGCTGGGCATCACGGCGTACTCCTGTCGAGTGTGCGGACGGGGCTTGAGCATTGTTGAGGTCGTTGCGACCCCTGTTGATCGGCAAGCGGCACGCCCGGTTTCCACATTCTGACTCCCACGGGCAAGCCGCCCCAGGCGTCCGGCGGCGATGAGCGGAGACCGACCCCCGCTAGAACCGCTTGTGCGCCTCCCGCTCCGCCGGCGGCCTGAACTGCAGGATCAGCCGCGCCATCACCAGGTCCACCGGACGGGTGATCTTGATGTTCCGCGGATCACCCTCAACCACCGCCACCGCCTCCCCCAGCTTCTCCACCAGTGACGCGTCATCCGTGCTGGTCAGGTCCTTCTGTGCGTACGCACGCACGAGCAGCCCCCGCTCAAACACCTGCGGCGTCTGCACGAGCCCAAGCCCCTCCCGGCTCACCGTCGCCTCCACCATCCGCACGTTCCGGGCCGTCGCCCCCGCGCCGCCGAGGATCGCATCGAGTGGATCGATGTCCTTGTCCGCCTTTGCAGCAGCGCTCAGACGCTTCACCGTGTCGGGCACGTCCACCGCCGGGATCACCGCCGCGTGCTTCTCGGCCGCCAGCAGCACGCGGTCGATCAGTTCCGGCGGGGTACACGGGCGTGCCGCGTCGTGCACCGCGACATGCGTGCAGTCCATCGGCACGAGTTCCAACGCGTTCCGAACCGTCTCATAGCGGTGCTTCTGACCGCCCTTGCACACCTTCACGCCCAGCAGGCCAAGCTTGTCGCCGTGGCGCTCGATGAACGCCTCCCAGTCGTCCGCCGGCCCCGCGACGATCACGCACACCGTCTCCTCACGTTGGTTGAACAGCTCGATGGTCCGGTGCAGCACCGGCCTCCCGCCCAGGTCCTCATCAATCTTGGACCGAACGCCGCCCGAGGCGGCATACCGAGAAGAGGCTCCGGCGGCTGGGATGATCACGGCGAGTTTCATGCAGCACCAGACTAGTCGGTGTCGGACACGCGGATCGGCGGATAGCAGCGGGCGTTCCGCTCGCCTTCGTTGGGCCCGTGTTCTCTTCAACGGAGGCCGGATCAGTTCTGAAACGGCCTAGACTGCCGTCATGGACATCGGCGCACTCATCTCGGAACGGTCGCGGGGGATCGACGCTTCTGGCATCCGCAAGGTGTTTGAGCTCGGGGCGAAGCTGAAGGACCCGATCAACCTCTCGATCGGTCAGCCGGATTTCCCGGTGCCCGACGCCGTGAAGAAGGCGGCGATCGATGCGATCAACGCCGATCAGAACGGGTACACGCTGAGCCAGGGGATCGTGGCGCTGCGGGAGCGGATCGCGCGGGACCTGGTGGAGGATCTGGGCTGGCCCGCGGGCATCGGCTCGCCTTCGAGTGATACAGGCATCATCGTGACGGCGGGCACGTCGGGGGCGCTGTTTCTCTCGCTGATGGCGGTGGTCTCGCCCGGCGACGAAGTCGTGCTGCCCGACCCGTACTTCGTGGCGTACCCCTCGATGGTGAAACTGCTGGGCGGTGTGCCGCGGCTGTGCGATACCTACCCGGATTTCCGCATGACGGCGGCGCGGCTCGAGCCGCTGCTGACCAAACGCACCAAGGCGGTGATCGTGGATTCGCCGGGGAATCCCTCGGGCGTGGTGATGCCGCGGCGCGACTGCGAGGAGGTGGCGGAACTGTGCAGGTCTCGCGGCGTGCTGCTGATCTCGGATGAGATCTACGACCGATTCGTGTTCAGCGACAGCGCCGAGACCATCGGCGGCAAGGCGCGGTGCCCCAGCCCGTGCCGGCGTGACCGTGCGTGGGAGTCCGCGCTGCTGGTCCGCGGCTTCGGCAAGACCTACGGCTGCACAGGGTGGCGCTTGGGCTACGCCGCGGGGCCGAAGAAGTTGATCGATGAGATGACGAAGCTGCAGCAGTACTCGTACGTGTGCGCGCCGTCGGCGCTACAGTGGGGGGCGATTGCGACGTACGACGTGGACATGACGCCGTGGGTGGAGCGGTTCGAGAAGCGGCGCGACCGGGTCGTGGAGCGGCTGGGCGAGGTGACGGACGTGGTGAAGCCGGGCGGGGCGTTTTACGCCTTCGTGCCCATCCCGCAGCGCGTCGGTATGACCGGCCAGCGCTTCTGCGAAGCAGCGATCGAGAAGAGCCTGCTCACCATCCCCGGCAACGTCTTTTCCTCCCGCGACACCCACTTCCGCCTGAGTTTCGCGGCCAAGGAGGAGACGCTGGAACGCGGGCTGGACGTGCTGGTTGGGATGATGAAATAGGGTGGAGAACGGGTGCCGGGGTACGGCGTCTTCGTCGTGCCCCGTCGCGTCTTTGTAGCTGAACGGGGCACGCGCGGACGCGTACCCCGGCACCCAAAGTTGCGTGACGCGTACGAGAATCACTTACGATCCATGCGTCAGGATGCGTGGCGTCGGGTGGTCAAGACCCGACGATGTTGCCGAAGGCGGTGAAGCCCGCCGGCATCGCGGCGAGATTCGATGCGACGTGCGTCGGGCAAGCGATCGTCCCGGAGTCGAAGATCAAGGTGCTGCCGGCCCCCCCGGGGAACGCCGTGTTTGAGTAGACGGCGGATTTCGGATTGCCGAGCACGTTCGAGGTCGCGAGCCCGGGCCCGATGATGGTGTTTCCCTTGAAGACGCAAGCGGAGCCGAGGTTGGCGGTGATCCCGCCGCTGCTGGTCGAGCGCCGGATGGTGCATTCGTGCATGGTGCAGCCATCGTCGAGATTGACCTGCTGGGTGATGGAGGTGCTGTTCGAGTAGTTCCGCACCGTGCAGTGGGCGATGACGCACGAGCCGGTCGCCAGGATCACGAGTTGGCGGGTGTTCGCCGCGATGACGCAGTGCTCCATCCGTGTGTCGCTGGTGAGCCGGATCGGCGTTGCGTCGGGGCCGAGGCCGTCGTTCACCGCCGCGTTGATGGAGCAGTTTCGGATGATGCTCCCGTTGGCGGCGGTCACCGCGAGTGACCGCGCGGCGGAGAGGATCGTGCATCGCTCCATGATGCCCTGGTTCAGTTCGACCGACGCGGTGCAGAGCTTGAAGGTGCAGTCGGTGACGATTGCGCCGGTTTCGGTGTGCAGCGCGAGGTTGGCGCACTGGTGGAACGTGCAGCGTGTGACTGTGGCAAAATCGGAGGTCCACACCGCCGTAGGGCAGTTGCTGAAGGACAGACGGTCAACGCGGGCCGAGTCGGCGTTCGAGAAATCCACCGTGAGACCGTTGAAACCGCTGATGTAGCCGTTCGATACCGAGCCGCCCAGGCCCTCGATCCTCACGGCGGTCTGGGCCCCGGCGTGGCCCGCGATGATCGCAAAGCCGTTGAGGTCGATCGTCACGCCCGGCGACGTGGCCAGGATCGCGATGGTGTAGGGGTCGGGGACGATCAGGTTGGCCGTGAGGTGGTAGTGCCCCGGCTCGGAGATGATCCGGAGGCTGGTGCCGTCGCCGGGCGTGGTGTCGGGGCCGATGGGGGTGCTGGGCCGGCCGTAGCGTTCGGCCTGGGCTGTGCGGTCAAAGAGTTCGTCGGTGGTCTTGCCGGTTGGGGTGACGGGCCCGGCCGGGGGCTCGAGCGGGCCGGCGCCGGAACGTGAGGCGAGCGCGGCGACCCCCACAAGTCCGGCCACGCCAAGCAACGAACGGCGGTCGAGGTGTTCCATAAGTGAGGGGAGAGTAGGGGATCAATGGCGGAATGGAAGAGGAGAGTTGGGAGATTTGGGTTCGGGTGTCGGGGTTCGGGGTTTGGATCCGTGCCAGGGGTTGCGAGCAACCCGTGGCACGAGCCCAGCACGGCTGGGGCACGTTCCGAGAAAAGAGGGGTTCCGGGTGTGCCGGTATGATCGGGGCGAGTTCCCCCGCGGTTGCGACGCCGAGCCGGTGGTCCGGCGGGGGCTGGAGTAATGGCGCGATGCGAGTGACTTCTCTGTTTGCGGCGACGATTCTGGTGGTGAGCGGGGCGGCGTTTGGCCAGGGGACGACCGGCAGCAGCGCCGGCGGGGGCTCGGGCGCAACGGCACCCGCCGCGGCGAGCGCCTCCAAGCCGCAGGGCTGGGCGTATGTGGAGAAGGCCAGCGCCGCCGTCGCCATCACGCCGGGGACTGAGGACATCGCGCCGGTGCTGTTCCCCGCCCTCGCGGCGATCAAGCCCGCGCCGGCGGGGTGCGACACGGTCGATGCCGCGATGCTGCTGGGCAAGGGGGCCAAGGGCTGGGACGCCGCGTCGGCCTGGGCGCAGGGTGCCGACCAGCAGGCGGTGCTGAAGGCGCTCACAACGGTCACTGATCCGAAGAAGAAGTACCTCCTGGGCATCCCGTACGGCACCCAGGGGCTGGACCCCGCGTGGGTGAAGGCGGGGCTGTGCGTGGAGTTGCCGCCCTCGGGTTTGCTGCAGGGCGCGAAGTACCGCTACCGCGCGGGGCTGGACCGGCTGGTGATGCTCGTGAACGTCGAGGCCACCCGGCTGGCCAGCGAAGGCAAGCCCGACGCCGCGCTGACCAAGTGCGTGGAGTGGCTGCGGCTGGCGCGGATCGTCGCCGAGCGCGAGGGCGTGCGCGAGCGCCGCTGGGGCATGAACAACATGATGCTCGCCTCTGAGCGCATGCGCGACATCGCGTACACCTTCCGCGACAAGCTCACGGCGGAGATGACGCGGAACGCCGCGGACGACCTGGACGAACGCCTCATCGGCGTGCGCCGTATCCGCCTGCCGCTGCTGGAAAAACTCGCGGCGGAACAACTAGTGGAGCGGGTCATCATTGAGAAGGGCGAGGTCGACACCGGGAAGTTCGCCTCCACGATGGCCCGTCTCAGCGCCGACCAGCGCTCGCTCAACCTCTTCGGCCAGGCGGCTTGGTACCGCGAACTCGCGGCGTCGCACGCGGGGTGGTTCGATACGAAGGACCAGTTGAACAAGGTCTTCGGCGGCTGGGCCAACCGCTGGAACGTCGAGAACCTGCACGACGACCTGCTGCAGA
>CAYZFW010000217.1:0-5427 GCA_964477615.1 uncultured Phycisphaeraceae bacterium
CGGGGGGGTGAGCGGGGTTGACGTTCTCCACGGAGTTCTCGCGCCGCGAAAAAATCTCAGAATCTCGAAATTCACTGCTCACGCGGAAGGGGTGACGAGCGTCTTTCAAAGTGACGAACTTGACTCTTGCGTGCTATACTAGTGCGCAAGCCAAACATTACCGCTCGTCGGCCGCCTGTCAATTGTTTTTGCGGACCTCCCCAAATAATCGCGCGAAAAATGACGGCAACATCGGGCTCGCGTTTGTTTTTTGTTTGGTATCTGATCGCCCCCATGTCGCTTCCGACAACGGTCGAAGCCGGCTCAATCGCACCCAAGACACCGACGGCGACTGACACCTTTCGCTTGTCTTGTGCACCATCGGCGGAACAACTCTCAAAAAGAGACCGCGGTTGCGATTGACCCGCCGACGACGAAAATGGGTAGGACGTGGGCCTTGTGGGCCTCTTAGGCCTTGTCTAGAAGAGCGGTTGAAGAGGGGGTGTCGCGTGCGCGAGCGGGCTCAACGCTGAAGACCGGCGCGCAGCCTCTGGGGCGGGAGACGGGGGGGCGAAGGGCGGGCGGCAGACCGACGCGAAACGGGCAACCAATGGGTCGATGGCTCATCCTTCGGCCGATGATCGTCGACCCTCGCGTTTGATGGACGATCGGTCGATTGATCGGACTTTTCTCGGCGGCGACGATCGGGGATGTTGACGAATCAGCATGCTGGCGAGATGCCACGTGATCGCGTGGGGTGCCGGGCCAGCGTGAGCGCGGCGGACTTCGGGGACGGCGCGGCATCCTTACTGGCTCGCCCGCAGGGAAGATTCCCACGCCCCCACCGCTGTGGTAGATTCAAGCTCGCCGCCGATAGTGGCATGGGCGTGGTGATTCTGGGTCACACCCCGCACAAGATCGCGGGCGTTCGTCGTCCCCCCCGGAACCACGGGGCAACTCAGGAGAACATGATGGCCGCCGAATCCAAGAAGAGCACCAAAGCAAAGGGCGACGACGAGGCCGGAGCCGGTCCGGGCGGCGAGAGCCTCGACAAAGTCCGGGACATTCTCTTTGGCAGCCATGCCCGCAGCACCGAGCAGCAGATCGCCCGGCTCGACAAGAAGGTCGGCAAGGATGTCCAGGACGTCCGCGAAGAGTTTAAGAAGCGGCTCGAGTCGCTTGAGCACTACGTCAAGAACGAGCTGGGCTCCCTGAACGAGCGCCTCAAGGCCGAACAAGGCGAACGCCTCCACGGCGACAAGGAACTCGCCCAGACCTTCACCGCCGCCGGCAAGACATTCGAGAAGCGACTCAACGAGCTCGACGAGCGCACGGGGGAGAACCACCGCGAGCTCCGCAAGAGCATCCTCGACCAGTCCAAAGCCCTCCGCGACGAGATCAGCCAGACGCAGCGCGACCTCTCGGCCCTGCTCGAACGGTCCTTCAACGACCTCCGCCAGAGCAAGACCGACCGCTTCGCGCTCGCCGATCTTCTGACGGACCTGGCGCTGCGGCTGAAGGACGAGGTGAAGGGATCGCGAAAGAAGGACTGATTCGGCACACTCGGGCATCGCGGGTGGCATGCTTGCGTCCGCGTGAGCATGTCTTGATGGGCCTTGTGCATTCCAGCATGCTCGCGATGACGAGAGCATGCCGCCCGTGGAAGCCCCAACGTGGGAACCCCCCTATCGGAAGCGGACGCGGAGCGGCCGCCGTGGTTGGATGATCGGCTGACCAGCAAGAGGCGAGTTGGGCGATGCAGGACGACAACGCCAACCAGCAAGACCCCGAAGTGGAACCGCAGGACGGCGCGCCGCCGCATTTCGGCGGGTCGTCCGATGCCCTTGATGCTGTTTCGGGCAGGGACGGTGACGGTTCGTATGCCTCCGCCGTTGGCGTCGGTGACCGAGACGACCCCGACGCCGCCGATTCCGAGCCTGAGCCTTCGCGAGCGTCCGATCTTGAGACCGTGCGCGAACTCCTGCTCGGTCCTGAGTGGGAACGACTGACCGACGCGCGGCGGCGGTTTGAGGACCCCGCGGCGCACGCCGCGGAAATCGCCAAGGCGCTCCCGGGTGCGGTGGCGATCCGCAATGCGCAGGATTCATCGCTGGGTGAGGCGCTCGCGCCCACCATCGAGCGCTCGCTGCAGACCAGCGTTCGCCAGCACCCGCAGGCGATCGTCGACGCCATCTTCCCCGTCATGGGCCCGGCGATCCGCAAGGCCGTCGCCGACACGTTCCTCCGCGCCATTCAAGGGCTGAACGAGGCCTTGGAGCAGTCGCTCACGCTCAAAGGGCTGGGGTGGCGGATCGAGTCATGGCGGACGGGCCGGCCGTACGCGGAAGTCGTGATGCTGCACACGCTCGCATTCCGCGTGGAGCAGGTGTTCCTCATCCACCGTGAAACCGGGCTGCTTCTTCAGCATCTGCAGGCCGACGCCGTGGCGGGGCAGGACCCGGACATGGTCTCGGGGATGCTGACGGCGATCCAGGACTTCGTGAAAGACTCGTTCGCGGGGGGCGGATCGACCGCGAGCGAGGCCGCACAGACGGGGACCACCGCGGGGGTTGAGCGTCTCAACTCCATGCGCGTGGGCACGATGACGGTGTGGATCGAGCACGCGCCGCGGGCGATCCTGGCGGCGGCGATCCGCGGCACCCCGCCGCAGGGCCTGCGACAGACGATGCAGGAATCGCTGGAGCGTGTGTGCCTGACGATGAGCGAGGCGCTGGAGGATTTCCAGGGCGATGCGAGCGTTTTCGCCGCATGCCGCCCGGAACTCGAGCCAGTACTGGTGCAGGGGCGGCGGGACGGGGCGCCGGATCCGAGGCGGAAGCGGAACACCTTCCTGGCGTGGATTTTGATCGCGGTGATCGTCGGCCTGCTGGTGTGGTGGGCGTACACACGCTGGGCCGACCGCCGAGCGTTCGAGCGTTTCGTCGGGGCCGTGGAGGCCCAGCCGGGGATCCTCGTGACGCGCACGGAGAAAGCCGACGGGCTTTGGCGCGTCTACGGCCTCCGCGACCCGTACGCCGTCGACCCGACCTCTCTGGACGCGTACAAGGACGTCGGCCCCGACCGCGTGCGGGTCGAGATGGAGCAGCACGAATCCAGTGAGCCCGCGTTCGTCCTCTTTAAGTCCAAGAACATCCTGCTGCCCCCCAAGGGTGTGACGCTCGCGTTCGACGGCGGCGTGCTGAGCGCCATGGGCAGCACGTCGAACAAGTGGCTGGCGTTCGCACGGTCCCGCGCCGTGCTCATCCCCGGCGTCAAGCAGTTCAACGAGGACCGCGTCACCAACACCACGATGCCGGCGCTCGTGGCCCTGAAGCAGAAGATCGAGGCCCGCAAGCCGCGCTTCATCGTGAACACCACCGACCTCTCGCCGGGCCAGGACACGATGTTCCGGGAACTGGTCCGCGACGTGAAGGACCTCGTCAAGATCGCCGAGGACGAGAGCGTCGCGCTGCGGATCGAGCTCGTGGGTCACACCGACGGCACCGGGGCCGAGGCGAAGAACATGCGTCTGAGCAAGCAGCGGGCCGATCAGGTCGCAGCGGTGCTGGTCACGGCGGGCGTCAACGCGGACTTCATCACGCCGCTGGGCGTCGGCGCCACCGACCCCATGATCGCCGACGAGGGCACCGACAAGGACCGCGAAGCAAACCGGCGCGTGAACATCCGGGTCGTTCTGCCGCGCCGGTGATTCATCGAATGAGTCAGGACGCGTCCGCGTGCCACGGCTTCGCGTCCGCGTGAAGCCGTGCTCCCGAAGGTGCCGTGCAACCGGTCGTCTTCAACTGTGATTCGCACGGGTTGTCGCGGACGCCAACCCGTGGCACGCGTGCGGCGCTATGCACCCAGCCGCTCGCGCAGCAGCCTCGCGCGTTCCACGCGCCGCTCCGCCTGATCCAGCGGCCTGCCCGCCACACGCTGCAGGTGGGCCGGCTGCGTCAGCAGCATCAGCTCGTGAACCCCGGCGAGCGTGACACTGGGAAACACACCCATGCACACGCCCAGGCGGATCATGCTGAGGGCCTGCATCGCCTCGTCGCTCTTCATGAGCCGCGCCGCCCGCAACACCGCCTGGGCTCGGTACAACTGGTCTTCAAGGATCACCCGCCGCTTGTCCATCAGCGTCCGCCGTGCCGTCCGCTCGTACTCGATCACCTTGGGGATCACGTCGCGCTCGAACTCGGCGAGGATGTCCTTCTCGCACTTGCCCAGTGTGGTCTGGTTCGAGACCTGGAACAGGTCGCCGAACGCCTCGGACCCTTCGCCGTAGAACCCGCGGATGGCGAGGTTCATCGCGGCGGCGGCGCGTTTGACCTTCTCGATCTCGCCGGTGAGTTTCAGCGCCGGCAGGTGCAGCATCACGCTCACGCGGATGCCGGTGCCGAGATTCGTCGGGCACGCTGTGAGGTAGCCGAAGCGGGGCGAAAAGGCGAAATCAGCGCGGGCCTCGATGGCGTCGTCTACGGCGGAGGTCTGCTCAAACGCATCCGCGAGCGCCAGGCCTGGGCGCATCACCTGCAGCCGCAGATGGTCCTCCTCGTTCACCATGATCGACAGCCGCTCGTCGGGCACGCTGATGGCCACCGCCCGAGGCTCGCTGCCCTTGGCGTGCTGCTGGCTGATGAGGTGCCGCTCGACCAGCACGCTGCGCTCGAGTTCCGGCGCTTCGTTGAGGTCGATCCACATCAGGCCCGGCGAGGGCTCCTCGGCACGCCCGGCGCGGGCCACACCCCCGCCGAGGACGTGCTCGCGTGCGGCGCGGACGATGTGGGCACGGTCTTCCCGCGAGCAGCGCCACACGAACTTGAACCCAGCGAAATTGCGGGCCAGGCGGACGCGCGATGAGAGCACCACGTCGGCGGCCCGGCCCTCGCCGCTCATCCACTCGGCCACGCCGGCGCTTGAGGACGGACCGATGGGAGCGGGCGATCCCCCCGAGGCCTGCGGCGAGGGCGACGGGCTTCCGGATGCCTTGCGCGGGCGCTTGGGCGCGGGCTCATCGCCGGGCGGGTTGGTGCCTTCGGATCGCATTAACTCGCCCCCCGCTCACTCCCGGAACCGCTTCGACCTTCGCCCGCGGGCTTCCCCGCTTCATCAGAAGACTCAACGCGCACGCGCGAGAGTTCATCCCGGATCACCGCTGCCCGCTCGTACTGCTCCGCCGCCACCGCTTCGCCGAGTTGCTTGCGGAGCAACGCGAGACGTTGCTGCACCACCTCGGCGAGGGCCGCTCGCGAGGGCGACTTGCCGCAGTGGCACGAAGATCCCTGGTGCGCCCGCTCAAGCAGCGGCCCCATTTGGGCCTCGAACGCCCGGTAGCAGTCCGGGCAGCCAACAAGCCCCTTCTGGCGGAACTCGGCAAACGCGAGGCCGCAGGACTTGCACGCGTTGGCGACCTGCCGCGACGTCGAAGCAGCCCCGCCCCCCACC
>CAYZFW010000218.1:0-5425 GCA_964477615.1 uncultured Phycisphaeraceae bacterium
GTGCGTCTAGTTCCTCGGCGCCAAGGGGTACTGCACCTACGGCTGCCCCTACGGCGGGTTCTTCGCCCCGCTCGACCGCTTCTCGCCCGGACGCATCATCGTCGACCACGCCAAGTGCGAAGGCTGCGGGCACTGCACCGCCGTGTGTACTTCGAACGTGCGCGTCCATGAGGAGATCAAAGCGCACGGCATGGTGATGGACCCCGGCTGCATGAAGTGCCTCGACTGCGTGAGCGTGTGCCCCAACGGCGCGCTGCGTTACGGCTTTGCGCTGCCCGCGGTGCTGAAGCGTGCATCCGAGCCGCCGCCGGGAACCCACGCTCCCAGGTCGCTCTCCGGCAAGCCGAAGCAGCCCGTCGCACATACAGCTTCGCCGAAGCCCCGGCGCACGTACGACCTCTCGTGGCCCGAAGAGATCGCCCTCACGCTTGTGTTCCTCGGCACGTTCTGGTCCACACGCGGGGCGTACGAACTCTTCCCCGTGCTGTTCGCGATGGGGATCGCCGGGAGCGTGACGTTCCTTGCGTACAAGGCGTGGCGAGCGGTTTTTGGTGGCACCGGCTTCCAGCCGGTGTCGGGCGCGACGCCCCCGCGCGCAACCAGCGTCCGCACCATGGGCCTGCAACTCCGCCGCCACGGCAAGATCACACTCGCCGGCGGCGTCTTCTCCGCCCTCACGTTTGCTTTGCTCGCCCTCATCGCCCACACCGGTGTCGTGACGTACCACATCGTCCGAGGCGACCGCGTGTTCGAGGCCGCGGCGGTTCCGAAAGAGGCCCTGCTCGCCAGTCCGCCGATGCAGGTGCCGGAAGAGAAGAAGGCCCTGGCGCGCCGGGCGCTGGAGTTCTACCGAGTCGCGCAGCCGATGGCGCGGGGCGGGATCGCTCTGCTCCCCAACGGGTTTGTCGAGCGCAACAGCGCCCTGCTGCACCTGATGCTCGCCGAGCCCGCCGCCGCCGAGGCATCGCTGCGGCGGATCGTCGATTCACACGGCGAAACCGACGTCTTGGCAGTCGATATCTCCCGGCTCATGGATCTTCAGGGCAAGACCGATGCGCGCCGAACGATGGTGGACGACACGCTCTTGCGCCGCCCGGAGTTCTGGTCGCTGCGTGAGCGGAGGGCCGCCGAGTGGATGGGTGCAGGCCGTGCCGCCGACGTGCTCGCCGATGCCGACGATGCGCTCAAGAAGATCGAGGACCACTGGTCCACGCGCGTGCCCCGTGCCCGCACGCACATGACCGCCGCGTGGGCACTGGGCGCGCTGGGACGGCCCGATGAGGCGTTCGAGCGGCTGAAACTGGCGGCGGAGATCGCGCCGCGTCACGCGGCCGCACGCGCGGGGCTGGCGATGGCGCACCTGCAGATCAAGAGCGACCCCGCGTCGGCGCTGCCGGAACTCCGGGCCGCGGTCGAGCACGAGCCGGGAAATCCGGAACGGCGGTTCATGCTGGGCCGCCTGCTGCTGGAGCGAGGCGAGGTCGCCGAGGCGGTGAGCCACTTTGAGACCGCACGGAAAGTCTCGAACGATGACCCGAGGCTGATCGAGGCCGTGCGCGGGATGCTTGAGCAGTCCGGCAATGCCGCTGAAGCGGCGAAGTGGACGAAATAGTGCGCGGACTGTTTACGTGGTCGGCGCGGGGTTCAACTGGATCCGGAAGTCGCCCAGCGTGGTGATGGTTCCACGTGGGTTGTTGAACGTCACCGCGCTGCGTCCGGTGTTCACGGTGATGTTGGTGATCCGGTTGGCGGCGACGCCCTGCACGGTGCCGCCCTGATCGAGGTCGGGGCGGATGATCGTCGCGTTGCGGAGCCGGCCGGTGACGATGAAGGAGTTGACGAAGGCATCGCCCGAGCCGCGCCCGAAGATGCGCAGTGTGTCGATGCGGGCGGCGTCGTTGGTGTTCGCGGCCGTGGGGGGAAGGCCGTTCTGGTTGGTGGGTGCGCCGACGTAGAGGCCCGAGTTCTCCATGCGCCCGATGTTCGCGGTGTTGAGCGACTGGACTGTGCGGAAGTTCGAGTTGACCATCGCGCCGCTGACGCCGAGTGAGAGCAGCGAACTCAGGGTGTTCTGGAAGGTCAGGCTGATGTTGGAGTCCAGCATGTCGCCGCCGATGCGCCAGTTGAACCCGCCGCCGGTGGAGAGGGTGGAGGTGAGGTTGCCACCGATCCGCATCTCGAGGACGGCGCCGACGTTGGTGCCGTTGAAACGGGCGTTGCCGGCGACGTTGAGGCTGCGGACGGTGCCGCCCAGCAGGGTGCCCCCATCCCACGAGCGGACGGAGATGTTGCGACCCTGGTTCTGGGCCGAGATGTTCGTGGAGGAGATGTCGCCGAGCTTCAAGGTGTTGATGCCCGAGCGGCCTCCGATGACCGACCCGGTGGCCGGCCCGGCGGTGAAGCTGTTGAGCACGGTCCGTGCGTCGATCGTTGCGTTGCGGAGCGAACCGATGCTGACCGTGTTGATCGCTGTCGTGGCGTTGGTCGTCGTGGTTTCGAGCGTGCCTTCGAACGAGCCGTCGCCGCCGCTCTGCCCGCCCCGGCTCACCGTGAAGCGGTCCACCGTCCCGGCCCGCACCCGCCCCGTGAACCACTCCGAAGCGCGGAACGAGGCGAGATTGCCCGCGACGGTGATGTTCGAGCTCGATGCCCGGCCCATGACGAGCGACCGCGCGTCGCCGCTGCCAGTGACGTTCAGTGTCCAGTCGTCCACGGTGGGGCCGAGGTTGGTGGCACCCATGTCGCCGGTGATGTTCCATGTCCCGGCGAAGACGCCGCCCTTGATCGAAGCGGAGCCCAGCGTGAGGGCTGAGGAGGGCGAACCTTGCACGGGGCCGGTGAGGGTGAGGTTGTTCTCGAAGACGCCGGCGGTGCCGCCCGCACCGGTGATGCTGAGCGTGCGGATGGTGGGAGCGGTGATGGTCTTCCGCGTGGTCTCGCTGACGCGCCAGTTTGCGGCGTTGAGCGAGTTGATGCGCTGTGCGGTGTTGATCGAGGTGTTGTCCACCGATCCGAAGCGGTAGTTCGCGATCTCGGTGGCGGTGCCGCCGGTGCGGATGTCCGCCTGGTTCGCGTCACCGGTGACGGAGGCCTGAAGAAGCGCCCCGCCCAGTCGGATGCCGCCGGTGAGCGAGCCGCCGATGGTGAGGGCGGAGGTGGTGCCCGTGCCAGGGGCGAAGACGGCGGCGAGGTCGTTGGTGGCGCCGTCGCCGTCGATGTCGTCGGGGAGTTCGAACCCCGAGGCGACGACGAAGCCGTTCACGTTCGCGCCCACGAGCGAGCCGCGGAGATTGAGTGCGCCCAGCGTGCCGTCCTGGATGGCGATGTAACCGACGGTGCCGTTTGTGGTGCGGCGCTGGTCGTTGATGGCCCCCACACGCGAGGCCCCGGTGACGACGATCGCGGCCGATCCGTTAAAATCCTTGGTGAACGTGATGGACGAGATCGTGTTGCCACTGCCGAAGCGAACGGTGGCGAAGTCAGTCGAACCGAATCCGTTGCCGGTGAGGTCAAGGAACGTCACCACCTGGCCGCCGGTGCCGGTGACGGTCACGCTCCCGGCGGTATTGGCCTGCTGCCCCGCTTCCGCGCTGATGTCCACCAGCAGCGCGATGCGGTTGATGGTGATGACGTCGTCGGGCGTGGCCGAGCCGCGCACCTGGACATCCGTCAGGTTCCGGACGGGCAGATCGTCGAAGGCCGAGTTCTGGCTGGAGGCGTTGAAGTTCTGGAACTCCGACAGCGCGTCCATCACCGCAAGCCCTGCGGCGTCGCGCACGCGTGCGAAGACGGTGAACCCGCCGTTCTGGTTGTCGAGGTTGGCCGAGTTGTCCCCGAGGTTGAAGAAGAACTGGTTCGTGGCGGAGTTGGGGTTGCCACCCAGTTTGGCCATGGCGATGGTGCCGCGGGTGTTTGAGATGCCAAACTCGTTCTGGATCTGGGCCCGCTGCGGGACGGAGGGGAACCCCGTGGTCGCCTTGAACCCGCCGCCCTGCACGACGAACGGCACGCCGTTGGTCGCGGCGTTGCGGTGGAACATGTTGTTGTCGTACGAGCCGTCGTTGGCGTACGACAGGAAGTTTGCCACCGTGATCGGGGCCCGGTCTCGGATCAGGTCGATGTCGATGGTCCCGGCGAACGTCGTCACGCGGGCCACGTCCGCGGCGGGCGAGCGCGTGAAGAACACCAGGTCGCCGCCTGCGACGCCGTCGCCCGAGATCACCCCCGCCCCGTTGAACTCCCCGTCCAAGCGGGTGCCTCGGTCTCCCGTGATGCGGGTCGAGTCCAGCACCACGCGGTACCGGGTGTTGGCGGGAACGGTGGCGGTGAACCGCATGACCCGTGCCGTGCGGTCGAACACGAAGTCGCTCACACTGACCGCGGTGTCGTCCGCCGTGCCCAGCAGTTTGTCATTCCCCGAGGTGAACGCCCGCACCGAGGTTGCGTTGATCGTGTCCGAGTTCAGGTTGGCGCTCAGCGTCAGGAACACCTGCCCGCGGTTGTCCGCCTCGATCTTCAGGATCGACGGCAGATCGCCCGCCAGCAGCTCGCGCGCCTCCAAGCCCTCCATCTTCGGGGGCTGGCAACGGCGGGAACGGACGGATCGATTCGTGCGGGCCATGCGGAACTCCTCGGTCAACTCTGTTCGCAAAACGTACGGTCAGGCGCGGGCGGGATGATACGAGTCCATACGACAACCGTCGCCTGTCGGCCCAATCACTATCGGCACGAAAAAGAGGCTCCCATAACGAGCCGGGTCTTTCGTGGTCGGATTCCGCCGGGAGCACCCCATCCCCGAAACTAGCAACGGCCCGCCCCGAAGGGCAGGCCGTCGCCGGTGGTGGTGGTCAATGTTGGTGCGCAACCGCTCAGGCGGCTTCGCGAACGGCCGAGCCGTTGTTGATCCCGACCGGGCCGGTCGTGCGGCCGGTGCCGTTCACGCCCGCGTAAGCGGCGTTGAAGGGGTACGAGCCGGGGATGCCGGCGTAGGGAGTGGAGTAGGGGGTCGACGAGTTCTGCGGGTAGCTCGCGGGGCCGCCGTACCAGGGCGCGAAGTTCGCCGTGGGGTTGTTGAAGGTGCCCGCGTAGGGCTGGTTGAAGTTCTGGGGGTAGCCCTGGAAGGTGGACGCCCAGGGGTTGTACGAGTTCCAGATGTTCCCGAACGTCCCGGCGAAGGGCGTGGTGCCGTTGCCGTAGAAGTTCCAGGGGGTGGTGTTCCAGGGGGTGCTATTCCAGGGGGTCGAGTTCCAGAAGGGGTTGGACCCGCCGAAGTTGGCGTAGTTGAAGGGGAACGCGTTGGTGGGGTAAGTGTTCCAGCCGGTGTTGTTCCAGGCGGGGGTGTTCCCGGTGTTGTTGTTCCAGCCGTTGTTCCAGTTGGAGTAGTTCGAGGGAACCTGGTTGAACCAGTTGCCGGTGTACCCGTTCG
>CAYZFW010000219.1:0-5423 GCA_964477615.1 uncultured Phycisphaeraceae bacterium
CCCGACCGGTCGCATCGTGAGGACAGTGCCCATCCTCGTGCGAGCGTTCCAACCCGCCGCTCCTCTCCGCTATGCAGGTCTCGGTGCGCGCTGGCGCGGTTTCACGCTGGTCGAGTCGCTCGTCACTATCGCCATTGTCGCGATGCTGCTGGCGCTGATGCTGCCGGCGCTGTTCGCGGCGTTGGGCACGTCCCGCCGGCACGTGTGCATGATGAACCTGCGCCGAACCGCGACCGACTTCATCATCTTTGCCGACACAAACCTGGGCACGCGCCGGGGCGACGACGAGAAGAACCTGCCGCGCGGGCAGTTCCTGCTCGCGACTTTTGTCGAGAGCCAATACGGCATTCACGAGTTCTGGGCCCCGGGCAGCCCCGCCGCCTATGTGCCGCTGAGTTCGGACCACCCCATGCGCTGCCCGGATGTGAAGGCGGCGTTACAGATCTCAAACGGCCCGTGTACCGGCGGGGCCGCGGGGGGCATCTCACCGCCGGGCGCGGTGTCGTACGGCTTCAACATGAGGCTGCACAAGAAGCCCTCGGCGTCGAACGTGCCCACCATCGGCTTCGTGCGGCTTCGCTCGACCATCCTCCAGCAGCCCAGCGTCCCACTCGTGTGGGACCACGACGCCGCCCAGCTCGCGTCGCGCGGCGTCAGCGATACATCCTTCTCCGCCCCGTCGCTGAACAGCACCGGCCCGTACGCTGGCGACCGCTACTGGGCGCCCGCCTCGCGTCACGCCCGCGGCATGAACGTGGTGTTCATCGACGGTCACGCCGAACACACCACCGATCCCCTGCGGATGGGCAGTGCGCGGTGGGACTACTCGCCGCGCTAGGCGGCCAGGCCGCGCACCCCCATGACGCTCCGCCAAAAGTTCGGGGTTCTGCTGGGCCTCTTAGGGCTGGCGGTGGCGTGCTGCCTGCTGACGGCGTGGTGGGGTGTACGGCTCATCGGGGAGCACACGGAGCGGGCCTTCTCGGGAACGTCCCGCGTCTTCACGGTGCTCGAGGGCATCGACGCCGCCGCCACCGTGCTGAGCCAGGGCGCGGGCCCGCACGACCACTCGCCCGATGACATCGCGGCCGCAAGGTCGGCGCTGCGCGGGCACATCGAATCTCTCGCTTCGGATGCAACATTCCAGTCCCGCGTCGGCTTGGGAGCCGGAGAGGAGCTGCGCCGCGCGGGCACGATGCTGGTCCACCTCACCGCGCCCGATCCCCCACCCGCCACGCTCACTGACACTTTCGCACCCGCCAGCGAATCGGTGACGGCCACGGCGGAGCGCGTGGCCCGACTCTCCGGCCTCGTTCGATCACGTCTGCTCTCGGATGCGGAGGTCTCCGCCGAGGCCTCGGAAGAGATCGCCGCACGGGTGGCGTGGCTGCTGGCGCTCGCGCTGGGCGGGTCGGCGCTGCTGGCGCTTCTCGCATGGTTCCTCCTGCGCCGCTGGGTCGAAAGACCCGTCGCCGCTCTACGCGAGGCCGCGGCAAAGATCGGCTCGGGCGACCTCGACCACCGCGTGCAGGCCCACGGCAGCGACGAACTCGCGCGTCTGGCACGCGAGGTCAACCACATGGCCTCCACCATCCGCTCGATGCAGGACGAGCGCGTCGGGCGCGAACGACTCGCCGCCGTGGGCGAACTTGTCCGGCGCATGGCCCACAACCTCCGCAACCCCCTCGCCGGAATCCGAGGCGTGGCCGAGGTGACGCACGACGAACTTCCCAGCGAGTCCTCCCTGCGCGAAGGCCAGAAGCGGATCATCTCCTCGGTCGATCGCTTCGAATCATGGCTGAAGGAACTCCTCGACGAGACCTCACCTATCGACATCGTGCCCCGTGCCTCGGAAGTCCGACCGTTCCTCCGCGGCGTCATCGAGGCCCACGTGCCCATGGCCCAGAGCCGCGGAATCGACCTGCTTCTCGACGATGCCCAAGCCCCCACCACCGCCGCGTTTGACCCGCGCCACCTCGAGCATGCCCTCGTCGCCCTGGTGACCAACGCCCTCGAGGCCACACCGCGTGGCGGGCTGGTGGAACTTTCCGCGCGTTCCGGGAACAACGGCCACTGGACCCTCCTTGTTCAGGACTCCGGACCCGGTTTTTCGTCGGATTTGCTCGGACGGGCTTTCGTGTCACACTTCACCACGAAGCCCGGAGGTCATGGCATCGGGCTTGCAGTCGCATCGCACGTGGTGCGCGCTCACGGGGGGACCCTGACAGTCTCCAACCGAGATCGCACGCCATCAGGACTTGGCGGCGCCTCGTTTGTCATCCGTTTGCCCCTCGCCGCCGGGGCCACCGTTTCGGCTTCGGAGCCCGCAGTGCATGGCGAAGATCCTGGTCATTGAAGACGAAGACAACCTGCGGTTCTCCGTCACCCGCGCCCTCCGCAACGACGGGCACGAGTGTGCCGAGGCCGACGGGTTGGACGCCGCTTCGGAGCTGCTCCGTCGCCACGTGTTCGACGGCGTCGTGACTGACGTCAACCTCGGGGGCGAGGACAAACGCACGGGCGTCGACCTGCTCCGCACACTCCGCGCCGACGGCTTCGAGGGCGCGATCATCGTCATCACCGCGTACGGCACGGTCGAGAAGGCCGTCGAGGCGATGCGCGACGGCGCGGACGATTACCTTCAGAAGCCGCTGCGGATGGCGGAACTCTCGCTGGTGGTAGCCAGGGCAATCGAGAACCGCCGCGCCCGCGCTCGCCTCTCGATGTACGAGCGCCGTGAGCGCGACGCCGCCAAGGGCGAGCCGATGTACGGCCAGAGCCCGGCGTGGCTCCGCACGCTCTCGATGGCCGAGCGCTTGGCAAGCGTGCCCCTGCCCGGCGCGGGATCGGTTTCGGACGGCGCCTCCGGCGGATCGACCGGGACTCTGCCCGTGGTCCTGCTTCTGGGCGAGACAGGCAGCGGCAAAGGCCTTCTGGCCCGGCACATCCACACCATCGCATCAGTACCGTGTGGCCGGGTCGCTGGAGAAGACGGCAAGCCAGAGAACTCCGAGCGCGAAAGCGGACCGGCCCCGTTCGTCCACGTCAACTGTGCTTCCTTACCCGCGTCGCTCATCGAGAGCGAACTCTTCGGGCACGAGCGCGGGGCCTTCACCGACGCGAAGGTCGCCCACCCCGGGCTGTTCGAGACCGCCGAGGGCGGCACCATCTTCCTCGACGAGATCGGCGACATGCCGCTGGAACTGCAGAGCAAACTGCTGCTGGTGGTCGAGCGCGGCGTGTACCGGCGCGTCGGCTCGACACGCGAACGCCGCGCCCGCGCACGCGTGATCGCCGCGACAAACGTCGATCTCCGCTCGCGAATCGCCCGCGGCGAGTTCCGCCCCGACCTGTTCTACCGCCTCAGCGCCCTGAGCATCACGCTGCCGCCGCTGCGCGAGCGTGAGGGAGACGTGATCCCGATGTCACGCGAGATGCTGGCGCGGTTCGCCGCCGAGTTCCGCCGACCCGCCGTGCGCTTCACCGCCACCGCAGAGCATGCCCTGCTGGCGCACGACTGGCCCGGCAACGTGCGCGAACTGGCGAACACCGTGCAGCGTGCTGTGATGCTCACAGACGCCCCCGAGATTGACGCCGCCGATCTCGCGCTCCCCGGCGGCCAGCAAGACCGTTCGCAGCCCGCCGCCCTGGGCCACAACAACGCCGCCGGCGGCCCGATCATGGGTACCGACCCCGCCTCCATGCGCTTCGACTTCTCGAACGGCCCGCTGAACGCCGATGAGATCGAGAAGCAACTCATCATCCAGGCCCTTCAGTACACGAGCGGCAACGTGTCGAAGGCCGCGAAACTCATCGGCATGAACCGCGGCAGCCTGCGCTACCGCATCGAGCGGGCCGGGCTGGAAGACCTCGTGCAAAGGACATCGAGCGAGCCGTGAGACACGCGAGGGCCCATCTCGGCATCGTGCTCGCCGTGGCCATGCTGGATGGCGGAGGCGGCGCGTCGGCGCAGCCCTTCAGTTTCGCCGACAACCGCGCCGACGCCGCCACGCGCCGCACCGACGGCCCCGCCTCGCTCCCCTTCAACCTCCCCGTCGGGCGCACACTCCCGGACATCCTCGGACTGGACCTCTCAGCCTGGTTGCCCGACGCACCCGCCTCCGACCCCTACACCGGCCGGCCTCCCTTTGCGAATGAGCCGCACGAGTTCGTCCGCGTCGAGGCCCACTTCGCCGGCCTCCTCAATCCCCCCGGACCCCTCGGCGGCCCCGGAACCTTCGACCCAAACCTCTACGGCATCAGCCCCCTCTATCTCTTCCTCGACCTCGACGTCGACAACGACCCCGACACCGGCGGCGAACTCGGCCCGGACGTGCTCAGCGGCTACACCGCCAACGCCGCGCGGTTCGGCTCGATGCCCACTTCGCCGCTGACAACACGAACCGCCGTCGCCGGCATCTTCGTCGATACCGACTTCAACACCATCCCCCAGATGGAGCGCAGCGGCGCCGATTGGACGCTCGCCTTGTGCGGATGCGAGCCCCTTACGATCGTGCAACACCTCGCGGGTGACGCCGATGCTCGCTTCGAGGCCAACGAGGACTGGATCATCGTCGGCCGATTCTTCCGCCGCGCCGGCGGCTACCGCGAGGGCTCATCGGTCTTCGGCGGGTCGCAGCTTGGCGCCTACGACCCCGTGGTCAACCTGCGCTTCCGCCACACAACCGGCCTGCCCGGCGACGGCCCGACCGGTCGCACCATCATCACACTCGTCTACCCGCTCACCATGAAGGGCGCGGCCCTTCTCCGCGGCGGCGACGCCTCCGGACCACCCCCAGGCGGCCCCGAGCCCATCGATTTCGACGCCTCAAACGACACGAGCATCGCCGAGGGGCTTGCCGATCTGGTCTTCGGCGCCAACTCCGACGCCCTCAAAGGCCCGAACCTGGTTCTGCAATCGCGCTGGGCCGGGCGCACCGGCACGCTCTACGCCAACCCTTCGCTGTGGCGCCCCACCGCCATCGCCGCAACCGCCTACCCCGACACACGCCAGCCGCCGTTCATCTACACCGACATCGCCTTCGGAGAGACCCTCGGCGACGTGACCGGCGACGCCGTCGCTGATGCCAACGACCAGGTCGACATCTACACCCTCATCACCAACTTCGACGGCACCACCTTCGACGCCGACGCCAGCGTCAACGGCGTCGTCGCCATCACCAACTACGGCCCCAACTTCGTCGCCCACGACATCGACAACAACGGACGCGTCGACCTCGCCGACGTCTACCACCGCGCCTTCGCCCCGCCCTGCCCTGCCGATCTCAATAGCGACGGTCTGGTGGACACCGCCGACCTCGTCGCATTCCTCGGCCGCTTCGGCACCACGACCACGCCGTGGGGAATAGGCGACCTCACAGGCGACGGCGCCAGGCGCCACCCCCCCCGAGCTGCTGGCCCGTCGT
>CAYZFW010000220.1:0-2748 GCA_964477615.1 uncultured Phycisphaeraceae bacterium
GGAAGACACCGCGCCGCCCGCCGAACCCCGGCGGGCGGCGTTGTTTCTCACGCGATTCAAGCCTCGGGCTTGACATGTCCGAATCATGTGATAAAATAGTCACATATTGCCGATGACCGACCCCCACGAGCCAATCTGGCGCGCCCTCGCAAGCCCCGTCCGCCGGGCCATCATGGACCTGCTGCGACCCGCGCCGCTCTCGACCTCCGACGTGGTGCTCGCCTTCCCCGACCTCTCCCGATTCGCCGTGATGCAGCACCTCGGCGTGCTTGAAGAGGCCGGTCTCGTGATCGCGCACAAATTCGGGCGCGTGCGTCTGAACTGCCTGAACGCCGTGCCACTCCGCGAGGTCACCCGCCGCTGGCTCGATCGTTTCGATGACGAGGTTTCAGACGGGCTGCTCGCGATGAAGCGGCGGATCGAGGCCACAGAATCGCCCGAAGCCTCAAATCGCATCGCGGAACCGACATCAGCGTCCGGTCGTCGTCCCCGGCTGTCCGATCGTTCGCGCAGCCCACGCGTCCCGGCCCGCGACCGATCCATGGCCAGCAAGAAGAAGAGGAACCGCCGTCATGCATGAGAAGGTCTACTCCATCGAGATCAACGCCCCCATCGCCAAGGTGTGGGCCGAGGTGACGCGTGCCGGATCGGTGTGCCGCCCCATGTACGACACGGTGATGGACGGCCAGTTCAAGCCCGGCTCGCCGTACCGCTACCGCAGCCAAAGCGGCAAGCACGTGTTCACCAAAGGCACGATCCTCGAGATCGACCCGCCAAAGAAGCTCGTTCAGACCTTTCAATTCACCAACCTCGACGAGAAGCCGTCGCTTGTCACGTGGACGCTCGACGAAACGACTGCACCGGGCGGAAAGCCCGTCACCCGCGTCACCATTGTCCACTCGCAGTTCGACGGCGTGAAGACCATGAAGAGCGTCGACGGCGGCTGGCCCACCATCCTCGCGCTCTACAAGAGCGTCTGCGAAACCGGCACCATCCCCTTCGGCAAGAAGCTCCGCGCAGCCATGATGTCGATGATGATGTTCATGATCCCCAAATCGATGTCCGCCGAGCGGCACCCGCTGGGGTCGTGACCAGAGGTTCACCGCGGAGGCGCGGAGCACTTGGAGAGATGAAGTTGGGGAGACCGCAGATGAGAGATTCAGGCGATACGGATCACACTTCAACCGTGGGTGCCGGGGTACGGCGTCCCCGCCGTGCCCCGCGACGAGACCGACAGCCCATCGGGGTACACGAGGACGTGTACCCCGGCACCCTGCTCGCTCATTCCAACGACAGGCCTTCTCGGAGATTGATCATGAAACAACTCCCTCTCCTCTCGCTGTTCTTGGCCCTGCTGGCGATCCTCCCCCTTCGCGCCGCCGACGCCGCCGACGCCTTCTTCTCCCCCGCCGCGGACAAGTCCATCCGCACCGAGACCTACGTCGACGCCGACGTTCAAACCGTCTGGCGCACCCTCACCACCGGCGCAGGCTGGGAAGCCTTCCTCGGCGTCAAGGCCGACATCGACCTCCGCCCAGCCGGCATATTCCACATCCTGTTCAACCCCGACGCCCCCGAAGGCCAGCGCGGCAGCGAGGGCTGCACCCTCCTCTCCTACACGCCGCAGCGCATGCTCTCGTTCACCTGGAACGCCCCACCGAGTTTCGCCGCCGTGCGCGACGGCCCGCACAAGACGATCGTCGTCATCGAGACCCTCCCCGCCGGTGCATCGCGCACGCTGGTCCGCCTGACACACCACGGCTGGCCCGCCGCGGCGGACTCATCCCCGCAGTGGGACGAGGTGTTCAAGTACTTCGAGAAAGCCTGGCCGGGCGTCCTCTCGGCGCTCAAGGCCCACTTTGCTGCCAAGCCGTCGCCGCCCGCCGAGCCGTCCGATCAGGCCGCGGCCGACAAGGCCAAGGCCGAGTCCGACCCGAAGAACGGCTGGCTCTACACCTTCGTGGCCCTCAAGCGCGAAGACCTGCTCGCCACGCTCACCGACGAGGAGAAGCAGCAGTTCAGCGCCCACGCCGGGTACATCAAGGACCGTTGCAAGGAGGGCACCGTGGTCTTCGCCGGCCCCTGCACCGACATGAAGGGTCCCGCATGTGTCATTCTTGATGTACGCACGGAGGCCGAGGCCCGCGCCCTCATGGAGAACGATCCCGCGGTAAAGCACGGCCTGATGAAAGCGAACCTCCATCCCGTCCGGCTCTCGTTCGTTCGCTGGCGTGATTGACCCCATTCGCGATCCCAAACACGACGGATGCCCGCATGAACACGTCCGCCAGAAGATCGCTCCCCGGTTCCCGGCTCTTCACCGCGGGCTGCGCGGTCTCCATGCTCACGGGCGTTGCCCACAGCCTCTCGCACGCCGTACAGAAGCCCCCGGCGGCGAACCCCGAAGAGGCCGAACTGCTGCGCCTGCTCAGCGGCTACGTCATCCCCAACATCGGGCGCACCACCGAGCAGTTGATGCTCGGTTTCTCCTGGTGGTTCTCGCTCGGCATGTTCGCACCCGCAGCGCTCGCGCTCGCACTCCGGCGCACGCGCCCGACCGACGCCAGCATCCTCCGAACACTGGCATGGGGTCACACGGCGATCGCCGCCGCCGGACTGGCGATTTCGCTGTGGTACTTCTTCGCGATCCCAACAGCGATGATCGGTACCGCACTCTTCTGCTTCAGCGCAGCCGCCGTCCGGGCTACTGGCACACACCGTTGACGCTGGATTTGCCGAACTCGCCAA
>CAYZFW010000220.1:2758-5416 GCA_964477615.1 uncultured Phycisphaeraceae bacterium
AGTCCGCACACACACCGCTCACCTGCCCGCACGTCTTCCCGAACTGCCCGAGCAACGCCGTGAGGTCGGCGGTGTCCACCCGGCACCCGGGAGACAGCGGGTCGTTCACCAGATTCGTCACACACCCGCACGGCGGCGGCAACGTCGCCGTCACCGTGATCTGATACGGCGAGTTCGCCGGGAACGGCCCGCCCTGAAGCGCCCAGCGCGGGTCGGAGATCTGCACCACGCGGATCATGGCGATGTACTCGCCCTCGGGCAGGAACACACCGGGGCCGACCAACGGGAACGAGATGGTGGAGTCGCGGTCGCCCAGATTCCCACTCGGTTCCACAGGGTTGATGATCGGCCCGCCCGAGACCGCGGAGAAAACCTCCCCGTTGATCCTCGGCGAAAAGCCGAACTCATCAGGAAACTGCGAGTTGTTGTTGAACCAGCAGTTGTCGATCTGCCCCGGAGCGGGGAACGCGGCGTTGCAGTACAGCGCCGCCTGAAATGTCACCGCCGCACCAAAGGTGATTCTGAAGTTCTCCCAACCGCCCGCCGGCACGCTGAACCGCACAAGATCCTGATCACGCTGCACAGGCGTCTGCGGCGGCGCGCCGCCCGGACAACCCACCGCCGCGGGTGTCACCATCACCGGCTGGTTGTTGTTGTCGAGTGCCGAGGTCAGCAGCGGCACATTCGCCGACGCCGAATCCAGGAAGTTCCCGATCGTCCCGCACACCTTCCAGTTCGGCCCCGCGCTCGGCGCGGCGTTCGCCGCGGGCAGACGGATGCCGTTGATGCAGCCGATGATGCTGAAGCAGCCCTGATCCAACAACTGCCCCTGTGCCACATACGGGTCCATCGCCGGCGAGCCCCAGATATTGCCGGGGAAGTTCAGCGGTGGCTCCAGCGCCGGCGTCGCGTCCGGGTCGCATTGGAACGGCGTGCGCGGCGTCCACGCGTTCGCGGCCGACTGTGTCACCGCCGCGAACGAAGCGACCCCGCCCTCCTCCACCTCCGCCGACGCCCGAACCGCCGAGTACGGCACGCCGCGGATGATGACGGGTGCCCGCTCCCCGGCGCCTTGCACCGCCGGCACCGCCGAACCAGCCACAACCACCACCAGCGCCGCACGAACCGTGAATGCCGTCGTCATGTTGAACCCCGATCAAATCCGGGCGCACACGCAGCCCGCGTGTCGCTCGCACGTCCGCCGGTGGACAGCCCGGCGTCCCGCCGTGCAAGCGGCCCCACCCACGCAATCTACCGCGCCCATCCCGCCGATACACTCACTCGCGTGACTTTTTTCCCGAACATCCAGCCCGGCGTCTGGCCCTCGGTGGGGGTGGGACGCTTCGCCGCCTCCATCCGACGCGACACGCACACCGGATGCAAAGTCGCCCTCATCGGCCTGCCCGATGACCTCGGCGTCCGCCTGAACAGCGGCCGTCCCGGCGCCGCCGAAGGGCCCACCGCCTTCCGCGCCGCCCTCGCCCGCTACGGCACCGCGTGGGACGCCGAGTCCGAACTCGAACTCGACGTCCCCGTTGTCGATCTCGGCGACATCACCCCCGCCCCCGGCGACGACGCCGCCGCGCTCCACCGCACCCACGCCCGCGTCACCGAGACGCTCCTCGCCGTTCACGCCGCCGGGCTCATCCCCGTCTGCATCGGCGGCGGGCACGACCTCACCTTCCCCACCGTCCGCGCCCTCGCCATTGCCCGCGGCGACCACAGCGGCCCCCTCGGCGGCATCAACGTCGACGCCCACCTCGACGTCCGCGAGACCGTCGGCAGCGGCATGCCCTTCCGGGCGCTCATTGAGGGCGGCTTCGTCGACCCGCGCAAGTTCACCGTCGTCGGCGCCGGCCTCTTCGCCAACACCCGCGAGCACCACCAGTGGCTCACCAGCCGCGGCGCCCGCGTCCTCGGCGTCGAAAGCGTCATGGAGTACGGCGCCTCCGAGACCGACACCTTTACCCGCACCATGCGCAAGGCCGCCATCGGCTCGTCAACACGCCTCGGCACCGGCTTCGTCTCCATCGACCTCGACTCGATGGACGCCTCCTGCGCCCCCGGCGTCAGCGCCATGAACCCCATGGGCCTCAGCGTCCGCCAGGTCGAACAGATCGCCCGCGAGGCCGGCGAGCACCCCGCCGTCATGCACTTTGACCTCATGGAACTCTCGCCGCCGAACGACAAGCCGCCGGGTGCCGGCATGACGGCCCGCATCGCCGCGCTCCTGTTCCTCAGTTTCATCCGCGGCTTCGCGGAGCGTGCGTCGTGAGGACCATCATCCGAAACGCCCGTGTGCTCACCCTGCTCCCGGGCGTCCCGCCCGCATCACTCGGCACCGCTTCCGCCTGCGGCACCACCACCTCGATCATCAACCCCGGCCCGCTCCGCGGCCAACTCACGAGCGAACTCGGCGTGATCGCGAGTGCCGACGTGACAGTTGAGAACGGCCTCGTCACCGCAATCACCCGCGCTAACCAAGCATCGCCCGCCTCTACACTCATCGCGTTATCCGAAAGGCCCGAAGGGCCGTCAGCCCGTTGCCGGGGGTGGAGCGAGCCCCCCACAGTGGGGGCGAGCGCAACCCCCGGTCAGTCCGCTGCGTTCATAGAGCCCCGAAGGGGCGACACTCCGAACCTCGCACACCAAGACACC
>CAYZFW010000221.1:0-5406 GCA_964477615.1 uncultured Phycisphaeraceae bacterium
GCCGTTGAGGAAACCGATCGACGGGTCTGAGGGGCCGAATGCGAAGTCGCCGTCGGCGTCGGCGAAGACCTCGAGACGCGAGATCAGCGCGTTGATCTGCGCCGAAGTGAGCGGCACGGGCGTGACACCGATCTGGAATCCGCTGGTGTAGAAGTCGGCGATGAAGTTGGTGTAGGTGACATCGGGGTCGCCCGGCTTGGCGTCGTTCGACAGGAAGATCGTGGCGAAGCGGGACGCCTCGCCCTCGGCGATGGCCGACGGGGTATCGGTCATGAAGGCGCTGATCGCTTCGCCGTAGTTGACGGAGGTGGTGAAGCGGTCGGTGTTGAACGAGCCGACGGCGAGGTCGATTTTGCCGTCGCCGTCGAAATCGCCCGAGACACAGACGCTGGGCCCTTCGGGCTGCATGAACATGTCGTTCGGTCGCCACGAGGTGCCGTTGCCGAGGTTCTTGGCACGGTAGAAGGTGTTGTTCTGGCGGCCGGTGGCGGCGAGGTCTGTGAGTCCGTCGGCGTCGAGATCGACGGCGTGGACCCACGATGCGCCGCCCATGCTCGAGAGCGCGGTGACCGTGGTGAGGAACGAACCGCTGCCGTTGCCGAGCCTCACCTTGATGCTGTTCTCGGTGGAGGAAGCGGAGGCGATGTCGAGGTTGCCGTCGTTGTTGAAGTCGGCGAGGGTGACGCAGGTCGGGGACGACTGGGTGATGGGGTCGTATTCGAAGAAATCCAGTTGCGACTGCCCGCGTCCGCCCGGCCCCGCGTCGGCGGCCGCGGCGGTGATGTCCTGCTGCGTGAAGACGCGGAGCCGGTTCAGATTAAAGCACGCAGCGACCAGATCGGGCTTGCCGTCGTTGTCGATATCGCCCGCGGCGAGCGAGCGTACGCCCGTGAGGCCCGAGTTGGCCACAACCTCGCGCACAAACTCGTTGGAGACACGCAGGAAGTTGCGGAAGATGAACAGCTGGCCCGAGGAAGAGTTGCCCACGGCGACGTCGGGCGCTCCGTTGAGGTCAAAGTCGGCGACGGTGAGGCACGAGGCGCCGGGCACGGTGGCGTCGATGTTTCTGCGGATAAAGGTCTGCCCACTCCCGGTGTTCTCGAACCAAGCGATGAAACCGTTGAGGATGCCGCAGGCGACGACGTCGATGTCCCCGTCGCCGTCGAAGTCGGCGGTGGCGACGGCGCTGGGCCCGTCGGGGCGGGGTGAGGTGGCACTGGTGATGATGTTGGTGCGGGACCAGAAGGTGGGGCCCTCAAAGTCGAGCGCGTGCCAGGCGATGGTGTCGTCGAAGAACGACGCCGTGATGAGGTCCACGCGGCCGTCACGGTCCATGTCAGCAACCGCGGCGGCAGAGGGCCCGTCGCACGTCGCGGCGATCTGCGCGACGCCGTTGATATCCGCCAGGATGTGCAGTCGGCGGTTGGGGATGATGTTCACGCGCGAGGTATAGAGGGTGCTGCGATCCTTGGCACCGGTTTGGGATGCGTCCGCGGCCTTCGAGGCCTTTTCCGTCGAATCCGGACCGTTGGCGTTGCGCGCCAGCGGCACCTCGAAGCGGATCACGCAGAAGTCGGCGTCGCCGTCGGGGTCGATGTCGGCGAGCACGAGGCCGCCGAAGAGGCCGGCTTCCAGCGCGATGGTGCGGGAGTTGAGCTGCCCGAGGAATTCCTGGCGGTGCCAGCTGAGTGTGCCATCGATGCCCACGACGCCGAAGTCCTCGCGTCCGTCGCCGTCGATGTCAGCGGGGCTGATGACGGCGGGGGCCGCACCCGTGAAGGTGCCGAGGCTGCGTGCGAGGTCGTCGGGATCGATCACCTCCCCGCCGCCGGACGCCAGACCGGCGACGACGAGCGGGCGCTCGTCGCCCGAGAGGTCAACGAACGCGGCGGCGGTGTGGAGCGTGCTGTCGTTGATGATCTGGTTGAACGTGCCGTTCCCGGCGTTGCGGAGCACGGCGAGACCGCCGGCGACAAAGACGATGTCATCGCGCCCGTCCTTGTCAAAGTCGGCGGCGTCGATGGCGTAGGTGGTGTTGGGGTTGGCGAACAGCGCCGTGGAGATCACCGGCGAGCCGACCATGCTGATGGCGCCGTTCTGTGTGCTGGTGTTTGTGAAAAGGGTGACGAGGCCGTCGGCCTGCAGGCCGACAAGATCGGGGTAGCCGTCGCTGTTGGCGTCGATCACGGCGAGGCGGACGACCTGGGCGGTGGTGGTGCCGCCGGTGCCGGACTCGGAGTACGACGGGCCGTCGAAGTTGGTGCAGCGGAAGACGCGGAGGGCGTTGCCCCCTCCGGTGGCGCAGACGAGGTCAGGGCGGCCGTCGAGGTTGAAGTCGGCGACGGCGGTATCGAACACCGGGCCGCTGGCGGTGATGTCGCTGTTGAAGAACATGAGTTCGCCGGGGCCGCCGCGGATGATGAGGCGGGGTCCGTTTGGCCCGGTGGTGACGAAGTCGGTGAGGCCGTCGTCGTTGAGATCGGCGGCGCGGAGCGGGAAGGCCTGCGGGGCGCCCTGCGGGAAGTTCGGCGTATTGACGGCGCGCTCAAGATCAAACGGCCAGGGGCGCGGCGAATCCGGCCCGGTCAGTTCGCACGGGTCGGGGACACCGTTGCTGTTGTTGTCGGGCACGGCGATGGAGGCGATCTCGGAACGGTCGGGGACGCCGTTGTTGTTGCAGTCGGTGATGCTGCCGGGGAGTTGGAGCGACGTGAAGACCGAGTACGCCCCGCCGCAATCCTGCGCGCTGACGGCGATAAGGTTCTCGCCCGGAACCAGCAAGCCGGAGACGTCAACCTGATTGAACGGACCGGCGAAGCAGTTCTGGTCAAAGACCACCTGCTGGCCGTTGATAAAGACCTGCACATCGTCGTCGGCGGCACCGTTGAGAAGTGCTTCACCCGCCTGCGGTGCGGCGAGCAGGTGGATTTTCTTGCGGAGGAAGACAGTGCTGGGAACTCCGTTCGCGGAAGACCACACGCCGTTCCCGAGCAAGGGGTCAGGCGACCCGGAAATGACGACGGGCTGAGCCCATCCGGCGTTGTCGGAATCATCGAAGTTGAGCGTGGTGTTCCAGCCGGCGGGTGGCTCGAAGGGGTTCATACGCCACGAGTTGTCGATGGTGTAGTTGGCGTCGAGGGTGCCTTGTTCGCACTCGTCGGGGATGCCGTTCTGATTGGTGTCCTGGCTGCCACCACTCAACACCTGAAATTCGTAGACTTTATAGTGATTGAACCCGCCGCCGGGGGAGGTGAACGCAACTCGCAGCGCGGTCGCTTGGATGGGCTGGAAGGACAGTGTTGCGAATCCCTCAGATTGGTTCACACCATCGTGCACGTCGCCGATAACCGTGCCGCTCGCGTTCACCGCCGCTGCTGAAAGCAACTCGGTTCCGCCGCGCCCGTTGGTGAGCCCCGCTACGTTGACCCAGGTTCCCGAAACAATGTCGGGCGATGCATCCGTTGTGTACTGAATCACAAGGTCCTTGATGTTGGGCCCGCCGCCACCGTCACGGTCCTTGAGCAATCGCAGACCCTGGACGAACTGAGGCGACGGCAGGATCACGCCGAGGTACGACGGTGCGACGGTGTTGAACGCCTGGGTGCTCCAGGTAAACGTCCCGTTATCGCCGTCGACCGCATCCGACGGGGGGTGGTCGGACGTCCGCTCGTTCGGGCCCGCGCGTGCTACCAGCCCGGAAATGAAGCTCCCGGCGATGTCGCACTCATCCGGCACGCCGTTGTTGTTGCAGTCCTGCGAAGTGCCGTTCTGGATGTCGAGGCTGTCGGGGACGGAGTTGTTGTTGCAATCGGCGGGGTTGGCGACGGTGAGGACGGGGCTGTTGTACTCGTTGCCAACGCCGGGGCCGTCGAGCGGGTCGCCGGAAATGATGGACTGGATGGAGTCGTTGTCGGTGAGGCGGACGACGATGGTGCCCGGCGCGGCGGACGACAGGTTGCCGGTGTCGATCTCGACGGTCCAGGTGATGCCGTCGAGGCTGAAGACGCTTTCGATGAAGGCACCGGAGATGCCCGAGGTGACAAGGGTGAAATCAGACTGGTCGACACCGGTGACGGCCTCGGTGAACTCGAAGCCGAAGAGCTTTGACGAGTTTGGCGTGGCGGTGTTCTCGCCGCTGATGAAGCCCTGGGCAAGTGTGGGCGGGTTGCCACCGCCGCCGCCGGCGTTAATGGTGGCAAATGTGGAAGTGACGTTGCCGGAGCCCACGCCGTTGAGCGGGACGCCCACCTGGCTGGTGATGGTGTCGAAGTCCGAGACCACGGCGGCGAGCGTGCCGCCGGTGGTCGAAGTGAAGGCCGCGGTGATGGTGAAGAACTGGTCGGTGATGCGGTCGATGCTCAGATTCGTGACGTTGACATCGCCCGTGGTGTTCACACTCACAAGGCCGAACGGCACGCCCGAGACCGGACGGTCGAACAGCAGCGCAAACGTGGCGGGGGAGCTTGTATAGCTCGGCTCGTTGGGCTCGAAGACGACGATGGTGGGGGGGGCGACGTCCGCTTCAAAGGCGCCCATGTCGACGATGGGGGCGGTGCCCGCGCCGGTGTCGGCGGTGGCGGGGGCATCGGTGAACCGCGGGTTGCCGACGATATCGAAGGGCGCGGCCTCGTTGGTGTTCCCGTCGCCGTCGTCGTCGAGGAAGTCCGTCGGCACGAGGCTGCCCTCGCCGGCGTCGAGAGCCGGCGACGGAAGCCGGAGCGAGAAATCATCGTCGTCGGTGCCGATCAGGCCGTCGAGTCCGAGGGGGTCGAAGAAGTCCGGGCCGTCGATGATGACGCGGCTGCCGAGGGTGACAGGGCCGGTGACGGCGGAGATGGTGACCAGCGAGTGCTGCAGCAGGACGCTGGGTCCGGTGGATTCAGCGGTGAAGATGTTGGCGTTGCTGTCTGCGGGGAGATCGATGATGTTGTTCGAGGCGCTCACACTCCCGGTGCCCGAGGCGCGGATGCCGGAGGCGGCGGGTGTTGCACCATTGTCGCCGGAAGCGCCGGCGGAACCGTTGCTCCCGCTGGCACCTGCGGCGCCGTTGGGTGATCCCGTGCCACCCGCACCGGGCGTGCCGGCGAAGCCGAGCACCCCGCCAGTTCCGGCGTTGCCGGGCGTGCCGAGGACGTAGCGCGAGATCGTGTTGTTGACGATGGTGCGTGAGGAATCGGTGACGTTGGTGGAGATGAAGGTGACCTTGCCGGGGCTTCCGCCCAGGCCGCCGATGCCGCCGTTGCCGCCGTTGCCCGCGCCGCCGCCGGCGCCGCCAGCGCCCGCGGAATCCGCGCCAGCGCCGCCGTTGCCGCCTCGGCCGCCCTGGCCCCCGGCGCCTGGGAAGCCGCCGCTGCCGCCTCGGATGTCGTAGACGACATTCATGGCGATGACGGGCGAGTTGGAAGT
>CAYZFW010000222.1:0-5400 GCA_964477615.1 uncultured Phycisphaeraceae bacterium
GGGTTGTACGCCGCCGGGTTCAGACGCGCAACAGCGATCCGTTCGATACGCATGACGATGCCTCCTTGCAAACTCCCGTCTCTGATCCACCCGCCGCGTCCTGCGCCGGGCCGTCCTGAGAAACGCTGCGGGCCGCGATGCGGTCCCGCTCCCCACCATGCTGAATAACACTCCGAACATCAACGCCGCGCCGCGATCATCCCATCGAACAGCTAGTTTTCAGCGCTGTGTTGAGAGTATTTTCCTGAGACGACGCCGCGCGTGTCAAGCCCGGAGCAACAAATGACACCCCTCGGCGCGGACAGTTCAAATCCGCATTTTGCGGATTCGAAGGCCACGCGCGGGCGAATTGAGGTCAACGCCGGGTGAAATCAGCACACGTGGCGCACTGCTGTAAACGCGTGTGAACGCCGTTTGAAGGGGGTTTGAAGACAGCGGCACCAAAGGTGGGAAAAAGCCGGAAGTCGCCACGCCAAAGAACAACTTATCCACAGATGTTCATCCGTGGAGAACCACTGCAGCAGCCGGGCACGAATCTGTCGTGCCAGGGCGAACCGCGGCTACTCACAGATCGCTCCTTGAGCCCATCGAACGGAACGACCGGCAACTCGGCGCTGGGTTCAACAACGCGTACGCCGCCAGCCAGAACGCCCAGCAACGGGCCGAGCTCCGCGACACGCTGGGTGCGGCGGAGGACGCCTACAGGGCGGCGATCGCCACTCTTCTCGCCGAAAACAACGGGTTCGTGAAGGCCACGCAACCCTCATGACCACAAACCACCGTGACGCGTGATGCCCTCCCACGCCGTCTTGGTGAGTCGGCGGCTGCGGTAGCACCACTTCAGTTCGCTGAAATCGCAGGCGGTGCCGAAACTGCCGAGGAAGGTGATGGGGTTGAGAACACTGGCTGCTCCGCTGCACGACAGTCCCGCAGGGCCGGCACAGTCGTGGCACCTGGCGCGAAGCTGTGCTTCAGGAATGGCTGCTGAACTGCCCACGAAAGCTTGGGACTCGGGAGCTCACGATCATCGCTGAGGCGAATGGGGGCTCTTCGCTGACGGAGCAGGCGTGAGCCTGTGCGTCGTGGTTGGTCAGATTGCCCGCAAGGATCTGGGTGTTTGATTACCCGCGATAGTCGCTTGGCACGGGCATCCCGAGGACGGGAAGCCCGTGGCACGAGGCCGGGCCACCTGCCGTCGTTCCTGAACAACAAGGCCCGTTACCTGCATCTCCGCGACAACTCTCCGCGAAGTAAAATATCATCGGCAGTGCCACCAATCGTATCACGCCCAAATGATTGAATTGTGTATTTACAATCAACATCAAGTGGATCGCTGTAGAATCGCAATGGAGTTCCCCAGGCATCAAGAATTCGGCCCTTTTCTAGTCGCTGAAGCATCTCGGATTGAGTGACTATTTCTACAAATGTAATAGAATCAGAATTCTGCTTATCAGCCGCAAGAATCTGTGTCGACAACGCTTGCATTGTAGACCAGGTAAGCTGCGATGGAGACGGGTGGGTGCTAGCAGAATAAAATAACAGGTTCACTAAAGCCGCTGCGGCGACAATAAGCATGACAATGACTATTGATTTAGAAAATTTCATGTTGTATGCACGCGGGCAGCAGTAAGGAATTGCTCCTTGGAGCGTGGCAACGCATGTGCTTGGAAGTTCCGGACTACGCGGCGGTCAAGGTCCGATTCGACTAGAGTTTTGGACCATGGAAGGGCGATCGGGACCACGGGTTGTCGTTCCATTGTTTTCTAGCACGCTCTCGCGCTTGACGGTCGAGTTCTTCCTTTGCTTTGTGTTGGCGGCGTTCGTCTGGTGTCCAGTCGCGAACCTTCCATTTGTCGTTGCCAGGATCTGCAAAAAAATCATCTGAAAAAGTACGGCAATCGCGAACACCCGGGAAATAATCTCCACGCCTACCGACGGCATCTTGCATGTTCCGAAGCATCGCTTTGTCTGCGGAACAATCTTGACAGCGTGACTGTGTTGAAAATCGCGTGTCATTGTCTGTGTTGTCATCATAAACAACGCCCCGGCCATCGTCGCGTGGATCTCCGTCCATGTCATCTTCTCTGCTTGTGGTTGTACTGCAGGTGCCGCTACCGGAAGACGTGCCGTCTGCAAATGAAATGCAAAACTTGCCAGTCTTTTTGGAGCAATCGCTGGACCAAACATCGACGCATACGCGTTTGTGCTGACCCAAGACACGACGGGTTTTTTCAACCCAAGCGTCAAGCCCAAACGAGTCGAGCATCACAAGCGGGTTGGAAGCAAGACCCTGAGTACTAGCGCCGAGTGAGTTGGCGTCCCCCCAAGTCCCAATCGGGTCTCTTGAAACAAACCTCCCGATCTTCGGGTTCATGAAGCGGTAACGGTACTGGTACAGCCCGGTCTCCTGGTCGAGTTCGCGGCCGGTGAACCACCACGGGTTGCCAACGCGGCTGGAAATCCTGTTGGTTGCCGTGTCGACCTGCGTGACCAACGCCCCTCCGGCGTCCATGAGCAGGCGTTCACCGTAATCGCCGTAGTCGGCGCGTTCGATGACGCCGCCGGAAGAGTCGGTGAGGCTCGTCACGCTGAACAGGTCGTCGGTGTGGAAGTACACATCTGCGGTGGTCTGCGATTGACCGCCGACCGGTAAGGCGGCCAGCCCCGACCCGACAAGATCACGTCTCATCGAAACCACGTCATCAATATACCCCCCGGAGCCACCGGCGTACACGAACGTGGCCAGCGTGGTGGGCGTTCCTTCCGCCGTCGCCGGCGGCTTGAGTTCCGCGAGCATCTGCCAGCGCCCGTCGCGCCGGGCCCCACCAAAAACCAACCACCGCCTCTGCTCGATGGTGGCGTTGCCCTCCCACGCCGTCTTGGTGAGCCGGCGGCCGAAGCAGTCGTAGGAATAACTGTGCTGCTCAGTGACTTGGCCGGTCGTCGGGTTCGAAACTGCCTTGTGGAGGATCAGTCGGTTGCGGTAATCCCAATGGAGTTCCTTGTAGTCGCACGCGACTCCGAAACTGCCGATGAAGGCGGTCAAATCGGCGGTGTTAACAACACCGTCTTCGTTGATGTCGCCGGGGCTTCCGGGTGGAACCATTTGCCCGAAGCTGCTGAGGAGCATGGTGAGGTCGTGCGTGGTCACGGCGTGGTCGCCGTTGAAGTCGCCGCGGCAGTAGGGCGAATCTTCTCGCATGTTGCCGTCGAGGTCGTACTTGTAGACGGCCGCAATCTCGTCGTTCGGGGCACGGAATCGGCTGTACTGGTTGAGAAGCTCATCGGCACCGAGCCGCTGATAGGTGCCGGGCATGGGTACATTCGAGCCGGTTCTGCAGCTCGTCAACAACGTCCTCCACCTTGCCCAGCTGCGACGCCGTGTCATACATCAGCGCCAGGCCCTCCACCGCGCGATCCGTGTCGCTCCGCTGCGAGGCCAAAGTGCGGAACTCGCGAAGCGCCTCTTCGAGCCGGCCCGTCGCCACAAGAGCCTTCCCCATCCCAAGCCGCGTCTCGTGCCGGCCGGGCTGGAGCTTCAGCGCCGTCCCAAAGTAGCCGAGCGCCCGGTCCCACTCCCCCATCCGCACCAGCTGCTCCGCCACAGCGGACTGGGTCGCCGCTGATGCCGGGTCCAACTTCGCCGGAGCCTCCAGCGTCTCGATGGCACCACCCCGGTCGTTGAACCGCAGCTTCAGGTCGACAGTCGCCTCGTAGTACCGGCGTGCCCGCGCCGGGAACCGCTCGATCAGGCGGCGGTATGTGGCCGTCGCGCCATCAATGTCCGACACGGCGTCCTGCACCCGCGCCAGCTTCTGCAGCGCCCGCTCGTTCCCGGGATCGAGCGCCAGCATCGCGTCGATGTGCATCCGAACCTCAGTGAGTTTCCGCTCGGCGTCCGCCGCTTCCGCCAGAATCAGCAGCGAAACCGCGTCCCCCTTGCCCGTCGCCTGCCTCGCAACCTCGCGCTCTTTCAGCGCCCCCAGCGTGCCCGCCGTGGCGTGCATGCTCACCAGCGTCGCCACCGCCTCGGCCTGCTGGATGGGGTTCGTGTACCGATCAATCGCGCCGCGGCGCACCGCGAGCGCATCCTCCAGCCGACCCGCCTGAACCAGAAGATCACTCCGAGCCTCCTGCAGACGCGTCTGATCCAGCTGCAATTCGCACGCGCGCGAGATGACCTCAGGCGCGCGATCAATCTTGCCCGTGTTGTGAAGCGCCGCCGCGAGCGCCGTCAATGCCCCCGCGTCGTCCTTGCTCGCCTCCCACATCCGATCCAATGCCCCGTCAGCCTTCTCCGGCTCGTTTCGGGCACGGTGCAATGAGGCAAGCGCGGTGTACGCGTCGCCCAGCTTTGGGTTCACCGAGATCGCCCGCTCATACGCCTCGGCCGCATCGTCAACCAGACCGCATGCCTCGAACAGCCCGGCCAGCCTCATCGCCAGTGCGGCGTCGCTGATCCGCGTCCCCAGCACGTGCCGCCACTGGTTCCTCGCCGCGTCCGTCCGCCGGTTATTGGCAAGGAACTGCCCGTAGTCCACGTACAACTCATGGTCTTCGGGGCTCCCCGCAATTGCCCGCTGAAACTCCGACGAAGCCCCGTCGATGTCCCCGAGCTTCTCGAGCAGTTGAACTCGCTTCTGGCTCAACCCCGAGTCGGTCGGAAACCGCTCCACCGCCTCGGCCATCACCCCCTTGGCCTCGTCCGTCTTCCCCGTCGTCGCCAGCACATCGGCCAGCAGCGTGCGAAACGAACGCTGCTCCGGTGCCCGCGCGATCTGATCCCGGCAATACGTCGCCAGTTCGTCCATCCGATTCGCGGCCCGGTAGAGCGTCACCACGCGCTCGTGCAACTCCTGCATCAGCCAGTGGTCACTCGCCAGCAGACCGATCGCCTCGATTTACGCCGCGATCGCCTCCTCGCCTCGAGACAGCTTCTCAAGCGACATCCCGAGTTGACGCAGAACCTCGCACCGCCGATCCGCCTCTTCCCGAACCAGCGGCAGGGTCGCCTTGCAACGCGCCACCGCCGCCTCATGAAGGCCCCGCTGAGACAAAGACTCCGCCATGCGCTTCTGGTGGGTGTAGTTGTCCGGGAATTCCGCCGCCAGCACCTCGAACACTTTCACCGCGTCGTCCTTCCGACCTTGTCTGAGCCGGAGGTCCGCCAGCGCCTCGCCCACCTTGGTCCGATCCGAGACGCTGACGGCCTGCCGTTGTGCTTCCTCAAGCACCCGCTCGGCCCCCGCGTCGTCGCCGCCCCGCTGACGCACCTCCGCCTGAAACAACATCAATTCCAGACCGTGACGCGCCATCTCATCGCGGAGCCCGCCCACCGTTTCGAGCGTCTTCGCGGCCGCCGCAGGATCGCCCGCACGCAACTGAAGCCGAGCCAGCACG
>CAYZFW010000223.1:0-5395 GCA_964477615.1 uncultured Phycisphaeraceae bacterium
CAGGATGCGGCGCAGGTCGGGGTGGTTGCGGAAGCGGATGCCGAACATGTCGAAGACCTCGCGCTCGTTCCACTCGGCGCCGGGCCAGAGGTCGCACACCGAATCCAGCCACAGCGCCGGGTCTTCCTGGATGCCGTCGGTGGGCAGCGAGGGGTTCAGGTGCGTCTTGACGAAGAGCCGATCCGTCCGCGGGTGCGAGCAGAGGTTGTACACCACAGCGAAACGCCCGGGCGTCTCGGTCGGGTAGTTCAGGTAGTCGATGCCGAACACGTCCGACAGGAAGTCGAAGTTGCACGCGGGGTCGGTCTTGAGGAACGCGAGCACGGCGTGACTGTCCTTGGGCTCGACGACGAGGGTCGTCTGGCCGCGGAACTCGGTGGCGCGGAGACGGGCGGTGGGGAACCGCTGCTTCACGAGGGCCAGCGCGGGATGGTCGAGCGTCGGGGTCTTCGGCATAGGGCGCGATTCTAGCGGCATCGGAGCCGCACGGGGCCTCGCTTCGGACACGATGATCGCGGCCACTCGATTCAGACAGCGCGGATCTACTTCACCGAAGCGGCCGCGGCCGGGGCGGGGGCGGGCTCCGACGGGGCCTTGCCCGGTTCGCCACGCGCTCCGCCGCCCGCCGGTGCGCCGGGGGCCCCGGCCACCACGGTCACGCCCTCGCGGAGTTTGAACGATCCATCGGCCGCGACGCGCTCGCCGGGCTTCAGTCCCTCCAGAACGATCACGTCGCCGCCGACGCTGGGACCGGTGCGGATGAACCGCTGCGAGGCCTTGAGGGAGCCTGGTTTGTCGCCGGGGACGACCACGAACACGTGGTCGCCGAAGGGGGCGCGGCGGACGGCAGTGGCCGGGATGGCCGGGAACTGCGACTCGGCCCCCACAGGCACGCGCACGTCAACAAACATTCCGGGGCGCAGGCGCTCGTCCTGGTTGGGCACGATCGAGCGCACGCGGACATTGCGGGTGTCGCGGTTGAGAGCGGCGTCGATGGCGACGACCTCGATCCGCGTCGGTTCATCGCCCAGCACCGACGACGTTGCGGTGACGACGTCGCCCACCTTGACGCGCGACAGGTGCTCCTGCGGGATCGCGAAGTCGAGGTAGATCTTGTCGGTCACGCTCTGGAGCATGACGATCTCTGCGCCCTCCTGCAGGTACTGCCCCGGCTGCACGGTGCGGATGCCCGTACGGGCCTTGAAGGGGGCTTTGAGCGTTTTCTTCGCGATGACCGTCCGCGTCTGCTCGGCGCGGGCCTTGGCGGTCTCGATCTCGGCTCGCATGCGGTCGAGGTTGGCCTTGGCGCTCACCAGCCCGGCGTTCGCCTCGTCCATGTCCATCTCAGGCGCCGCCTTGTTTTCGACCGCCTGGCGCATCCGGCGCACCTTCGACTCGGCCAACTCGATGTCGCTTTCGACCATCCGCGTATTCGACTCGGCGGCGCGGATCGCCGCCTCGAACGCCGCGAGCTCGGCCCGCTCGGTCGAATCGTCGAGCGTGAGCAGCACAGCGCCGGCCTCGACCACCTGACCGGAATCGAAGTTCACCGAGGTGACGGTGCCCGCGACCTCGTTGCTGACGGTGACGGTCTGGATCGCGAACGCGGTGCCAACGAGGTCCGCCGTGGGACGCCACGCCACGCTGTTCACGTCAACGACGGCCACGGTTTCAACTTGCTCAAACGGCGGGGGCGGGGGAGGGGCAAAGAGGAATCGCGACGCCGCGAGGCCGCCCGCGAGCAGCAGCACACCGCCGATGACACCGATGCCGACCAGGGCTGTCTTGACACTTTTCATAGGGTTCTGGGGGTGCGGGGGCCGCGGGTCCGGTCGCCGCCTGTGCAAGCCTTCGGCGACTGTGGGAGAGGGTGCGATGTTATGAACGCGGCCCGCAAGAGTCCACGCGGGAACCTGATTGAAACGGTGGCGCACGATGGACGCCACCGTTCGTCACCGCGGAACCGTGCAAATCAGCCCTGCTTCCACTTCTCCGCCTTGGCCCACAGCCCGTCGAGTTCGCTTGGTGCCGAACCCATCGCCCCCGGCGTTTCCGGCGCGAACAGCGCCACACGCGCTTCTTCCAGCGCCCAGCGGAACGCCCACACCGGCGCGGGGAGATTGCCGGGTTCCATCGCCCACTCGCCCGCTTCGAGATTCACCCGCGGGGCCGCGCGACGGGCCATCGGGAGCGGCGCTTTCCCCGGGCTTGCTCGCGCCGTGCGTGCTTTCTCGGCGAGCGCCTCCGCGGCCTCGGCCTCGGCGCGCTGGGCCGACATCGCCCGGGCCACCCACCCTGTGAACCGCTTCCACTGCGGGCCGAACTTCGCGAGCAGCTGCGTCTCGGCACCGGAGCCGTCCTCGCGGAGATTGAGGAGTCGGTTGCGCATCCCCAGCGCGTACACCGGGTAGCGGCGCAGGCGGTCCCACGGGACGGCGATGAGGAAGCCGCGGGGCATCAGGTACGCCGCGTGCTCGCGGATGTCCGCGACGCTGGCGGCCCAGTTGCGGTTGGTCCCGCGGTTGAGCCGCTGGGCCACGACGGCGCGGGGCTCGAGGATCCTGCCGACGATCTCCCCCACTTCGCGCGTTGTTGTCACCAGCCGCCCCCAGCACGCTTGCTTCCTATCCTCGTACGCGGCCCGCGAGCGGATGACGTCCATCTGCGCCGCGCCGCTCCACATGAACGCCCGCTCGGCGATGAGCGCCGTCAGGTCTTCCTTGAGTTGCGCCGCCGGTCCCAGCGCCTGGTGGTGCTTGACCATCTCACCCCAGTTCGGCAGCGAGTCGAGATGGGCCGCCACTTCGTCGCGGCACGCCAGCGCCAGCAGCCGGCGCACCCCCGCGTGCCGCAGGCGCTCGGCCCGCTCGGCGGTTTCCACCAGCGTGAGGTCCACCGATTCGCCGCGGTCGATGAGGGTGGGGTACAGCGTGAGCGTCTCGCCGCCTTCGTCCCAGGGCGTGCTTTCGGGCAGGTCAGCAAAGGTCCAGTCGGTGAGGTTCTCGCGGTTGAATCGGCTCCGGGCTTCGGCGGCGCGGGCCTTGCGGATGCGGCCCTCGAAGCGTTGCTGCAACTCGGTGAGATCGCGCGAAGCGCCGAGTTCGCTGCCGTGATGATCGACGACGCTCACCCGCATTCGGAGGTGTGCGGGCAATGCCGCGGCGTTCCATGCGTCCACCGGGACGCGCACGCCGTACAGCGCCTCGATGCTCTCGCTGAGCGCCGCCGGGAGGGGGCCTGCGCCGAAATCCATCAGCGAAGCGCACGCCGAGGCGACTTCGGCAAGATCGGCCTTGGCTTCGAGCGGGGCGCGCACCCCCTTTGGGAGTGCCTTGATCAGACCGAGCACCACCTGTTCGAGCACGCCGGGCACGAGCCACATCGAGCGGGCCGGGTCCAGCGCCGGCAGCGCGGTGAGCGGGACGGTGAGGGTCACGCCGTCGTGTTCCTGGCCCGGCGCGAGGGCGTAGTTGAGCGTTGCACGCAGGTCACCGGAGTCGGTCGCCAGCGTGATCTCATCGGGGAATCGCGCGGGGTCGAGGGCCTCGCGGGCCGCGGGCAGGAGCACGTCCTGCGGCGAAAGGCTGAGGCTGGCGTCGCGCTCCGTACCGCCCGCGAGCCAGGAGCGCAGCGAGGCGGGGTCGCACACGCCGGGGCCGAGGCGTGCATCGAACCACGCCGCGAGTGTTTCTTCGCTGGCGGTGACATCGCGGCGGCGGAGTTTGGCGGACGCCCGCTCGGCGCTCGCGAGCGTCTCGCGGTTGGCCGCGAGGAACACCGGTGCGCCGGTGCCAACGCCGGGATTCCACTTACTTCGTACCAGTGCGTCGAGGATGAACACCTCGCGTGCCCGCGCCACGTCCGACGCCGCGAGCGGGGCCTTCCGGCGCGGGACGACGACGATCCCGCTGAGGGTGACGCGCTCCCAGCCGCACGGCTCGCCCGTGGCGGTGTCGAGGTGATGGTCGGAGACTTGGCGCCGGAAGACATGGCCCGCGAGCTCTTCGATCCATTCGGGCTCGATCCGCGCGCACGTCCGCGCGTACAGCCGGGTTGTCTGCGCCACTTCCGCCGACATGATCCACTGCGGCGACCTCTTGAACAACACCGAGCCGGGGAAGATCGACACCACGTTCCCCCGCGCCCCACGGTACTCGAACGCGCCGGGCCCGGTCGCGCCGCCCTCGCGGCACGCGACGTTCGAGATCAGCCCCGTGAGCAGCGCCCGGTGGATCGCGTCCTCTTCCGCCCACACGCCGCTTCCGGGGGCGGGGGCGGGGGCGGGGGCGGCGCGGCGCCGCGGCAGGTCCAGCTCATCGGCCACCTGTCGCAGTTGCCGGATGGTCTCGCCCCACTCGCGCATCCGCGCCGCCGAAACAAACAGCGACCGGCACCACCCGATGAGCGCCCCCGAGCCCATGCCCGCCTGGGCGTGCTCGTACTGGTCCCATAGGTTGAGCAGTGAAAGGAAATCGCTGGTCTCGTGCCGGAACACCAGTTGGGCGCGGTCGGCGTCGTCCTGCTTGCCCATGGGGCGCTCGCGCGGGTCCTGGATGGAGAGCGCCGCGGCGAGCACGATCACCTCGTCCACACAACCCGGAGGGCCGCCCTCGTGCTCCGCCGCGAGCAGCATGCGGGCCACGCGCGGGTCGGCGGGGATGCGCGACATCCGCCGCCCGATCTCGGTCAGTTTCCCTTCCCGCGCCGGCACATCGATCGCACCGAGTTCGAATAGCGTCTCGTACCCATCGCGCACGGCGGCGGCGTCGGGCGGTTCGAGGAACGGGAACGTCTCGATGTCACCCAGCGCGAGGGCCCGCATCTGCAGGATCACGCCGGCGAGGCCGCTGCGCTTCACCTCGGGGTCGGTGAACGCCGGGCGGCTCTCGAAGGACTCCTTGCTGTACAGACGGATCGCGACGCCCGCGCTGACACGCCCGCACCGCCCGCTGCGCTGGTTCGCGCTGGCCCGCGACACCGGCTCGATGGGCAGCCGCTGCACCTTCTTCTGCGGGTCGTACCGGTTGAGACGCGCCAGCCCCGTGTCCACCACATAGCGAATCCCCGGCACCGTCAGCGAGGTCTCGGCGATGTTCGTCGCCAGGATCACGCGCGGCTTCCCGCCCATCGCCGGACGGAAAATTCGGTCCTGCTCGGCGTTCGTCAGTCGCGAGAACAGCGGCAGAATCTCGCCCTCGATCCCCCGCGCCCTCCGCAGCGCCTCGGCGCACAACCGAATCTCGCGCTCCCCCGGCAGGAACACCAGGATGTCCCCCTCCGCAAGGCGCGACGACGACAGTTCCTCCACGGCGTCCACCACCGCGCCAACTTCAACGCGGTCGAAGTCGTCCTCGTCGTCCACGCAGGGCCGGTAGCGGATCTCCACCGGAAACGT
>CAYZFW010000224.1:0-5381 GCA_964477615.1 uncultured Phycisphaeraceae bacterium
CCCCCATGCCCCGCCGCCAGCTCGCCGCCGTCATGCTCCTCGCCGCCGCGCTCGCGCTCCCCGCGTGTCTTCCCTCGCGGGTGGTGCTCGATCTCGACCCGCAACCCTCGGTGATTTCGGAGACCGAGGTGATCCGAGACGAAGCGCTCGGCACGTTCTCACCCAAGATCGCGCTGATCGATATCGAGGGGCCGCTTGGGTTCTCGGGGAGTTCGGGCGGGCTGTTCGCGGGGCGCGGCAACTCCGTCGATGACCTTGTCGCTTCGCTGGAGCGCGCCGAGAAGGACGGGCGCGTCGAGGGCGTCGTCCTCCGCATCAACTCCCCCGGCGGGACCGTCGCCTCAAGCGAGACCATGTACAAGGAAGTCCGCCGCTTCCGCGAGAAGACCGGCAAGCCCGTCGTCGTTTCGATGGCGGAGGTCGCGGCCAGCGGCGGGTACTACCTCTCGCTCGCGGCCGACCGCGTGCTGGCTCAGGAGTCCACGATCACCGGGTCCATCGGCGTGATCTTCCAGACGCTCAACTTCTCGCGCGGGATGGGGATGATCGGCATTGAAGGGCGGGCCGTGACCAGCGCGAAGAACAAGGACATCGCCAACCCGCTCGCGCCTGTGCGCGACGAGCACTATGCGATCCTGCAATCGACCGTCGACGAATTCTACCGCTCGTTCCGGGCGCTCGTGGTGGAACGCCGCGCAAGCCTCGACGCGTCCCGCGTCGACGAACTGACCGACGGTCGCGTGATGACCGGCGGGCAGGCGCTGAGCGCCGGGCTGGTGGACGAACTCGGCGGCGTGCGCGAGGCCTTCGCCGCGACGAAATCGCTCGCGGGCGTGAGCAAGGCGCGCCTGGTGAAGTACCACGGCGCGGGCGAGAAGCCCAAGTCCGCGTACGGCGCGTCGTCTGGCGTCACGCCCGCCACCGCCCTCGGCGGCGCGAGCGTGGATGTGAGCCTCATCGGCTCCGACCGCGCGGGCTCCGGGGTTCCGCGCGGGCAGTTCCTGTACCTCTGGCACCCGGAGACGCCGTGATGGAGCGCGAAGACGATCTGGTCGAACTCACGACGCGCCCGAACGAGCTCGACGCCGGGCTGGTGTGCGAGGTGCTGCGCTCGGGCGGCGTCGAGGCGACGATGCGCGCCGCCGACGGCATCGCGCTGGGGGTCTTCGGTGCCTCGTCGTTCAACCCCATCAGCGTGCTGGTGCGCCGCGATCGGCTGGAGGAGGCCGCCAAACTCCTCTCCGACCGCAAGCAGGACTCGGTGGATATCGACTGGGAAGAGGTCGACGTGGGCGAGCCCGCCGACGACATCGCGCGGCGAATCGCCCAGCGCGACCCGCTGGATGATCGGCCGCGCCGGCCCGACCCGGTGGTGCGGCTGGGTCACGCGGTCCCATTGGTGCTGGGCGCGGCGCTGCTGCTGATCATCGGCGCACGGTTCGGTGCCGTGGGGATGGTGGTGGCGCTGGGGGTGTGCGTCGCCGCCGCGGCGGCGTTCATGCTGCTGCGCCGGGCGTAAGGCTGAGCGTGTCAGAGGTGCCGGGCCAGAAACTCTGTTTGGATCGTCTTGGCCTCGTTCGAGACCTTCCCGAAGCCGTAGTGTTCGTTGGGCGCGCCGGTGGTCGGCCAGGTTCGCCACTCGATCATCCCCGCGTCGGCCCCGGCCTCGCGGTAGCGGCCCGCGAGGGCATCAAGAAAGCCGCGCATCGATGCCGCGGGGACCCACTCGTCCGCTTCGGAGTGCAGCGCCAGCAGCGGGAGGGGCCGCCACGAGGCCACGCGCCGGAGCGGTTCGAGCCGCGCCGCCACCACCGGGTCGTACAGCTTCCGCTCCACCATGAAGCCGAAGGCCCCGCTGGTCGCCTCCACCGCCGCGCACCGAAACGAATGCGGCGAACACAGCCGCGTCAGCGTGACCATCCCGCCCGCCGACATCCCGCCGATGCCGATCCGGGAGATGTCGAACGCGCCGTTCCAGCGTGACGACCCCAGATCGGTAATGACCGCGTCCACCTCCCCCACCGCCGCCTCGACCACATCAAGCGTGCGCCCCGGCTCCTGCATCGCGGCGTCGAAGCGCTCGCCGTGGCCCGGCAAGTCGATCGCGCACACGGCAAAGCCGGTGGGCTCCGACCCGCGCTCGGCCCGCAGCCAGCGGAGATACCGCCCGGGATCGAGTTCCTTGTTCACGGTCCTGCCGTGGAACCACAGCATCACGGGCCGCGGCGTGACGCGTCTGGTCGTCCAGCCCTCCTCGGGATGCGCCACCAGCGCGGGGATCGACGCACGGTCGCCCAGCCGCACAATCGCGGCCCGCTCTCGCAGCGCCTGGGGGAGTTGAGCAAATCGCGGGTCCAACGGATCACGCCCTCACGAACTCGTTCTGCCGCATCTCCCGCCCGATGGTCGTCGCGGGCCCGTGTCCGGGGAGCACCTTTGTCTCCGGCGGCAGCCGGTACAGCGTCTCGCGGATCGACCGCACGAGATCGCGCTCGTTCGACGTCGGGAAATCAAAGCGTCCCACCGAGCCGAAGAACAGCGTGTCACCCACGATCGCCGTGCCGGATTCATCGTGCACCAGCGCGATGCCCCCCGGCGAGTGCCCCGGCGTGTGCAGCACGCGCCACGATGTCCCCGCCAGCGTCAGCGTCTCGCCGCCCTCGAGCAGCCGGTCCGCCTCGCGGCAGATCACATACGGCGGGAACCCCGCCGAGAGATTCAGCGCCGGGCTCGTCATGAACTCCTTCTCGGCGCGGTGCAGCAGCACCTTCATCTCGGGGAACGCCTCACGCAGCTCTTCGACCCCCGCGATGTGGTCCGCGTGCGCGTGCGTCAGGATCAGCTGCGACGGCCGTAATCCCCTCTCACGCACATGGTCCACCATCACCCCCGGCCCGAAGGAGGCGTCGACGATCCAGCACGCCTTCGATGCGTCACCGACGATGGACACGACATAGCAGTTCGTCGCGAACGGGCCCAGCGTGAACGTCTCAATCTCCGGCGTCGGCATGACGGCAGTGTAGAGGTGCCGTCGCCCGCGCCGCCCGCAGTCACCGATCCACTCGCCCTCATCAATCAGGCACAATCCATGGAACCGCACCCCCCTCCGCGGCGGTAGACTCCTTCAGCCGCGCGCCCGGCTTTGGCGGGTCCGCGCCGCACCACCGCCCGGGACCACCGCCGACATGCTCCGAACCGCCTCGCCATCCCGACCGGCCAAGCTCGACGACCTGCTGTCGGGGCCGCTGGTGGCACGCCTCACGCAGATGGACATCGCCTCGCGCAAGGTGTTCATCGGGCGCATGAAGGGCGAGCGCCGCTCGCGCCGGCGCGGCGAGTCCATCGAGTTCGCCGACCACCGCCAGTACGCCGTGGGCGACGACCTGCGCCGCATCGACTGGAACATCTTCGGCCGGCTCGACCGGCTGTTCATGAAGCTCTTCCTCGAAGAGGAGGACCTCTCGCTGCACGTCGTCATCGACTGCTCGGAGAGCATGGCCTGCGGCGAGCCGGAGAAGTTCGCCGCGCTGCAGCGCGCCGCCGCCGCCATCGGCTACATCGGCCTGCACAACCTGCACCGTGTTTCATTCACCGCCATCGCCGACCGCGCAGCGTCCGGTGGGGCAGGCTTCCAGCCTGCCTCCTCATCCGGTTCAGGCGGCGTCCTCTCCACCCTCAAGAACCTCCGCGGCAAACGCCGCGCCGCCGAGATGGGCGCCTACCTCTGCGGCCTCGAACCCGGCGGAGCCTCGCGCTTCACCGAGGCCGCCAAACGCATCGCGCTGGCCCGCACCGGCAAGGGCGTCATGGTCATCCTCTCGGACTTCTTCTTCAAGGAAGGCTACGAGCAGGGCCTCACCTATCTCGCCGGGCGCGGCTACGACCTCGTTTGCATCCAGGTCCTCAGCCCCCAGGAAGTCGAGCCCACCCTCGGCGGCGACCTTCGCCTCCGCGACATCGAGGACAACGACCGCGCCGAAGTCACCATCTCCGCCCCGCTTCTGAAGCGCTACAAGCAGAACCTCGCGGCGTACTGCGACCAGCTCCGATTGTTCTGCGCCCGACGCGAGATCGCCCATCTCACCGTGCAGTCCGATCTCAGCGTCGAGTCGCTCGTCCTCGAATACCTGCGTGCCCGGGGGGTGCTGAAGTGAAAGGGGCGCAACCATGACGTGGCTGACCCCGGCGGTGGGTGCGTGGGCCGCGGCGATCGCGGTCCCGGCGCTGCTGATCCTCTACTTCTTGCGTCTGAAGCGGCGCGACCTCGACGTCTCGTCCACGCTGCTGTGGAAGAAGGCCATTCAGGACCTCCAGGCCAACGCGCCCTTCCAGCGCCTGCGTCAGAACCTGCTGCTGTTCCTCCAATTGCTTGTCCTCGCGGCGGCGCTCATCGGCGTCGCCCAGCCGCAGTGGAAGGGCGCCGTCGGTGCCGCCGAGAAGTCCGTCCTGCTCATCGACCGCTCGGCCTCCATGTCCACGATGGACGAGTCCATCGACGGCAAGCCCGCCTCGCGCCTCGACAAGGCCAAGGCCGCCGCGATGAAGTTCATCGATGAGATGCCCAGCGGCGGGCTGTTCGAGTCCTCCGGTTCCGCCGAGGCCCTCATCATCGCCTTCGATTCCAGCGCCGACGTGGTCCAGACCTTCACCTCGAACAAGGCCCAGCTGCGCGCCGCCGTCGAACGCATCGCCCCCTCAGACACCGGCACGTCCGTCGATGAAGCGATCCGCCTCGCGGCGCCGTATGTCGGGCCAAAGGTCATCGAGAACGTCGGCATGACCACCGATGTCCCGCTCTACATCCATTCCGACGGCGCGATCCCCGACGCCTCGAAGATCCAGCTCCACCCCAACATGCGGATCGAGTTCAAGGCCGTCGGCAAGCCAGAGACGTGGAACGTCGGCATCACCGCCCTCCGCGCCCAGCGGCCCTATGACAGCCCGAACGAGCTCGCCGTCTTCGTGGGCCTGCAGTCCACCGACCCCGCCGAGCACGCCGCAGACATCGAACTCACCGTTGCCGGCACCGTCGCCGCGGTGAAGGCAGTGAAGCTCGCACCGGCCAAGCGCGGCGAAGTTTCCACCGGCGGCGTCGTCTTCCGCCTCGAACGCCCCGAGGGCGCGGTCATCTCCGCCCGCATCGTCCAGGACGATTCGCTCACCACCGACAATCAGGCCCGCATCGTCGTCCCTCCCGCCAAGCGCCTCAGCGTTGCGCTCGTCACGCAGGGCAACATGTTCCTCGAGTCCGCCCTCGGCGGGCTGGCGCTCAACAAGGCTGACATCCTCACCCCCGCACAGTTCGCCGAGATCGTCCGCCTGGGCAAGACCGCCGATTACGACGTCTTCCTCATGGACCGCGTCAACCCCGCCCGCCCCAC
>CAYZFW010000225.1:0-5358 GCA_964477615.1 uncultured Phycisphaeraceae bacterium
GTTTTTGCCGGGCGTGCCAGTGGCATAGAACGTGAGGGCCGCGCCAGCCCGAACTTTCGCGCTAGCTCGGACGTAGCCGAAGCTGGCCTTCGGGAACTCTGCCGTCACTTCGGTGTATGGCCCACCCAGTTGTTCGACTTCCTTGTTTAGCGCACGCTCGGCGTTGTCGATCTTGTACTTGTTACCTTCCTCGACGAGTTTCATCAGGCCATCCATGCCCTCCGCCGCAAGACCACCGGCAGGCAGCTCATACCGCGTGAACTTCCGATCCTCCTTGATGATCTCCGCCATCCGCGCGTTGATCTTCTCGAAGTGGTCGCTCGAGAACTTCTTCCCCTCCGGCACGTACATGTCGTAGAAGAACCCCGTGTCCGTCGGCGGGCCGTAGGCCAGCAGCACGTCCTTGCCCAGCACGTCCTGGATCGCCTCAGCCATCACGTGGGCCGCCGAGTGGCGCATCAGAAAGAGCGCGTCCTTGTTCACGGTCCCGTCGCGGTTCTTGGGCGTGACGATGGCCACCTTCGCGTCGTTCTGGATGACGAACGAGAGGTCACGAAGTTCGCCGTCGACCACGACGCCCAGCGCGTCCTTGGCCAGCCGCTGCCCGATGGACGCGGCGACATCAAGACCGCTGACAGGGTCGGGGTACTCACGGACGGAACCATCGGGGAGGGTGATCTTGGGCATGGCTTGGGAAGGGGGGAGTGAGGGTGTAGGGGGTGTGGTGTAGGGTTTGGGAAAGCGGAAAACGAAAAGCGAAAAGCGAAAATCAGGACAGGAAGATCGGGTTTCGGGGCGGCGATTGTCCGCGAAAACGAACAAGCCCGGCGATGGTGCCGGGCTTGGGGTTGATGCAGTATCCGCCGGTCGCCCGGCGGGGGCGGCGGATGGTCAAGTGGTCGTCGTGGTGGTGGTTCGGCGCAGGCTCACGCGAGCAGTGTAGCCGCCGAGCCTGAACCGGGCAACGACGCCGCCGGGCGGGACGCGAGCAATCTTCAACATGTAGGGGATTCCCAACACACCCCCACCGCTGGTAGCATCCCCAACTCGACCACGCTGCACCTCCCCCCACTCGCCACCTCGCCACCTCGCCACTCCCCACTCGCCGCTCTCATGCTTTGCCCCTTCTGCGAATTCGACGACGACAAGGTCATCGACAGCCGTGCCAGTGAAGGCGGGCGGGTGATTCGCCGGCGTCGGCAGTGCCTCAAGTGCCAGAAGCGGTACACCACGTACGAGCGTGTCGAAGAAACCGTTCGGCTCACCGTGATCAAGCGCGACGGCTCGCGCGTGCCGTTTGACCGCGAGAAGATCCTCAAAGGCCTGCGCTCCGCGTGCGGCAAGCGGCCGATCGCCGAGGAGGCGAAGATCAAGGTCGTCGATCAGGTCGAGGAAGAGGTGCACAAGCAGTTCGACCGCGAGGTCGAGTCGCGCGTGATCGGCGAGATGGTGGCGACGCGCCTGAAAGACCTCGACGAGATCGCCTACGTCCGTTTCGCCAGCGAGTACTTCCAGTTCCGCAACGTCGGCGAGATCATGCAGCAACTCGAAGAGCTCAGCCTCCGCGTCAAGGACGTGAAGGGTCAGCAGCGGGCGTTCTGAAGGAGTGCGTCAAATGGGGTGGGGGATGCGGGCTGAGAGGCTGGTTTTTCCCCTGACATCGTGGGGAAACCAAGAAAAGGAAACCGCGCAACCGAGCTGCTTCCTTCGCGACTCCTCGCAGTAGGTCGATTGCCGTTGTTCTTTCTTTCACCCTCTCAGGAGGACCGCCATGTCGATGTACTTTGGTCGTGGGATGGGCGTTGGGCGTGGCGCCGGTTGGCTGGTGGCCTCGGTCGGTGTCGCGGCGTGCGTGCCCGGCGCCGGGGCCGCGGCGTACCGCGTGGAACCCATGACCATCCCCTCTGGCGGCGTGCTCGAAGCCAACGCCGTGAACGCCTTCGGAGTCGCGGCCGTTTCGCTTTTCGGACCTGCGCAAGCCGGCACCTGGGACGGCGGGCTGAAGCGCGCGCTGGTCCCCGCCGGCAGCGATCCGCTGGTGTTCGCGCTGGGCATCAACAACCTCAGCACGGTCGTGGGCTTCACGGGCAACACGCAGGCGGAATCGTCGCCCGTGAAGTGGCTCCCCGGCACCACAGTCGCCACCGAACTCCCCACCCTCGGCATCCGCACGGGCGAGGCCCGTGATATCAACGAGCGGGGCGACATCGTCGGCTGGCTGATCGCGGAACCGTCGTTCGGCGACGCATTCCAGCGCGCCGTGATCTGGCCCGCAGCAGGTGGGCTGATCCGATTGCCCACCCTTGTCGGACCGGACGTTCCGGGCGAATTCTCAGGCGAGTTCAGCTACGGCGTGGCCATCAACAACCGGGGCGACATCGTGGGCGTGAGCCGCGGCGACGGTGGCACGCGGGGCTTCTACCGGGCCGCTGGAGCAGACTCACCGATGATCGATGTCGGCACCCTCGGGGGCGCACAGTCCGGCGCGCAAGACCTCAATGACTTTGGCGAAGTGGTCGGCAACTCGCGCGAATTACTTGGTGCCGTAGACCTACCCTTCCGCTGGCGCGAGACCACACACACCATGACCAGTCTCGGCACCCTCCGCGGCGTCGGTGCCTTCGCGCAGGCCATCAACAACCGAGGCCAGATCGTCGGCTACGACGTCCTCAGCGCCTCCAACCAGAGCCTCGACCGCGCCTTCCTCATCAACCCCGGCGGCACCATCACCGACCTCAACACCCTCCTCCCCGCCAATTCCGGCTGGGTGCTCCGCCGCGCCACCGCCGTCAACAACGCCGGCGTCATCGTGGGGTTGGGACGCTTCCAGAACCAGGACCGCGCGTTCATCCTCACCCCCGACTCCCCCGCGGCGTTCGTGCCCTGCCTCGCTGACCTCAACCGCGACGACGCGATCAACACCGCCGACCTGGTGCAGTTGCTCGGCGATTTCGGGCGCGCCAACGCACCCGGCTTCGGCGCTGACGTCAATGGCGACGGCAGCGTGAACACCGCCGACCTGGTCTTCTTCCTCGGGGCCTTCGGCTCCGTCTGCTCCTGACCGTGCCAAACTGACGTGTGGCCCGGATCAAAGAAGAAGCCCACCGGACTTCCGGTGGGCTTTTCGTTGCTTCTGATCGCTCGCGCGTGAAGCGGTGGCCGAGGGCCGGCTCACGCCTCCATGCTGTCCGAATCCGGCACCGTCTTCTTGGTCGTCTTCTTCTTCACCTTGGGGTTCTTCAGCGAGGACGGCCCCAGGCCCTTCTTCTTTTCCTGGCTGGACGCGATGCCGTCCTTGAGTTCGGCCTCCATGTAGAGAAGCACCTTGCACGAGGGGCATTTGGTGAGGTCGCCGCGCTTCAAGAGCACGCTGACAAGCTCGATGGGCAGGATGGTGAAGCACGCGCCGCACGAGTATTCAAGGTTCCGCCGATCCGTCTCCTCCAGCGGGGCCATGATGTGCTCGCTGCCCGAGTTCAGGCGCGCGGTGTAGTGCTTCAGCGCGTCGGCGGGCACGCCGCTCGTCTTCTCGGCCCGCTCGGCGTTGAGCTCGTCCAGCCGCCCCTGGATTTCCTTCTGGCGCTCGTCGCGATCGCGCTTGGCGATCTCACGCACCTTCTCGCGCTCGGCCTTCTGCGCTTCGAGCGCCTCGGCGTCGGCCCGCATCTTCTCGACCTTCTGCATCGAGGCCAGGGCACGCTCTTCAACGTTGCCCTTGTCGGCCTTCAGCGTCGCGGTCTCGGTCACCATCGCCGAGTGCTCTTTGCTGGTCTGCGCGTTGTTCATGCGCTCGCGGAGCTTTTCAATCCGCTGCTCCAGCCCCTTGGCCTCGACCTCGTCGTTCTTCGCCGCCGCCTCCAGCTGCTTGAGCTGCGTCGCCAGGGCGTCGTGACGACCGGCGATGGTGGAGAGCAGTTTCTCCTGCTCGGCCAGGTACGCCTCGGCGGTCTTGAGCCGCCCGGTCAGTTCCCGCAACTGGCGGTCCACTTTGTACAGTTCGACGAGTTGGCTGGTGACTCCCATTCGATTTGGCACTCGGCTGGTTGGCGGCGTCCCAATCGGGCGTCCGGCGGGCGCACACCGGACCAGAGGGAACCGCAGGGGGCGAACCGTGGATTGTAGCAGAAAGACGGCGATGTCTCGATCCGCCCGAAACGCCGACACCTACGCCGATAGCCACGTCAGCGCCCAGTACGCAATCGGTGCTACCAAGAGGGGCGAATCGATCACATCCAGCACGCCGCCAAACCCCGGCAGCCGCTGCGAATAGTCCTTCATCCCCGCGTCCCGCTTCAGAAGGCTGGCCATCAGGTCCCCGGCTTGGCCGACCAATCCCAGACATCCACCAAACACCGCGCCGTGCCACCACAGCACCGGGAAGTTCAGCCCCGCACGGTCGCTGAATGACGCCGCCCACGCCCCCACCGCCGCCGCCAGGGCTACCCCGCCGAACAGCCCCTCCCACGTCTTGCCCGGCGAGAGCCACGGGATGAGTTTGTGCCGCCCGATGGCTCGACCGGTGAAGTACGCCCCGATGTCCATGCTCTTGGTGATCAGAAGCACCGCCAGCAGGGCCCAGCCGCTGAACTCCTTCCGCAAGAGCAGGATGAACCCGCCCATGAGCCCGACATACACAAACGCCAGCAGCGTCGACGCCGACGACGCGATCACGCCCTGCACGTTGTGGTGCCGGGAGTAGTAGATCAGCGACGTGAGCAGCACCACCGACGCGGCGGTACACGCCACCGCGATGCCCGAAACCCCTTGCAGTTCTCCCGGCGTGAAGCTCGACGTGAAAATGCCCAGCACAATCGACGCGCACACGATGAACTTCGACACCACCACGTTCTCGGCCTTGAACACCGAGACCAGTTCCACCCCCGCTCCCACACCGGCCAGCAGCAGAATGGGCAACAGAACAATCCCAGGCATCAGCCCGTGCGACGTCTGCAGCCACTGATCGAGCCACACGGCGGCGACGAGGGCGACAATGAGGACCGGGCCGAGGAGGAGTCGGTGCTTCAGCACGGGGGAAAGGTAGCGGGTTTCGAGTTTGCGGCGCTACCCAACCCTGACACGCATCCCGAGAGCCACCGATGCGTAAGGATGCAGGATGCCCCACTGGCCCCCCACCCCGCCGCGCTGGGCACCACCGCCCCGTCCGGAAACCAGCGACGACCGCTCGGTGACGTTCGCGCGCCACCGGGCCGGGCCCTTCAACATCGCCCTCCGCGCCTACCGCTCCGACTTCGCCCAGCCCGAGCACGAGCACCCCGCCGCGATCATCGATCTCAACCTCGCCGGCGGCGGCGTCGGCCGCTGCGGCGTCGATCAGCGCGAGTCCCGCCCCGGCGAACT
>CAYZFW010000226.1:0-5352 GCA_964477615.1 uncultured Phycisphaeraceae bacterium
GGCGAGGTGCGGGAGCGGTGGGGGGCTCAGGTGTGCGCCGAGGTGGAGATGCAGCGGACGGGAGAGTCGGGGCGCATCGCCGACGCCGCAGCGACGGGGCGGGGCATCGCGGGTCTCGCGGGCGTGATCGAGCGCGAGCGGCCCGGGTGGTGCGTGGTGCTGGGGGACCGCATCGAGGCGTTCGCCGGCGCGGCTGCGGCGTCCATCGCGGGTGTGGCGGTGGCGCACCTGCACGGCGGCGACCGGGCCGAGGGCGTGGCCGATGAGGCGATGCGCCACGCGATCAGCAAACTCGCCCACCTGCACCTGGCGGCGACGGCGATCTCGGGCGAGCGGCTGGTGCGCATGGGCGAGCCGCGAGCGCGTGTGCACGTGGTTGGTTCACCGGCGGTGGATGCGATCGCGGCGGTCCCGCCCGCCGATGACGCGCTGTGGCGCGACTGCGGCGAGCCGGAGATCGTGCTGCTGCACCACCCCATCGGCGACGACGACGAGACGGAGCGCGCGCGGGCGGAGCGGATCGCCGAGGGGCTGCGGGGGCGGCGCGTGCTGTGGATGCACCCCAACCACGACGCGGGGCGGTCGGGGGTGGTTCGCGGGATCGGGCCGGTGGCGCAGGCGTGCGGGTGGCGCGATCTCGCCCACCTGGCCAGGCCGGACTTCATCGGCGTGCTGAAGCGGCTCGCGTCGTCAGGCGGCGTGATGGTGGGCAACTCATCGGCGGGGCTGATCGAGGCCGCGGTGGTGGGGCTGGCGGCTGTTGATCTGGGCGAGCGGCAACGCGGCCGAGAGCACGCCGGGAATGTCGTGCACGTCGATGCGTGTGACGCGGCGTCGGTGCGGGGAGCCCTCGACGCGGCCCGGCGCATCGATCTCGCACGCACCACCCACCCCTACGGCGACGGCCAAGCGGGAGTGCGCTCAGCGGACCTCCTCGCGGGGATTGATCCGCGCGATCGGGCATTCCTGCGCAAGTGCAACGCGTTCTGAACCGCGTGCGGCAAGGGGGCCAAACGTCGGTGTCGGGAGGGTGCGGGTTGGCCCTGTTGCGGGGGTGACGGCTCGCCGTCACAGCCGCTCGGTCGCCAGGCTCGCCAGGCTGGAGCGTTCGCTCCGGGCCAGCGTCACGTGACCCACCACGCCCGCGCCCTTCATCTTCTCCACGGCGTACGTCAGCCCGTTGCTCGACGCATCAAGGTACGGGTGGTCGATCTGCTCGATGTCGCCGGTGAAGACGAGCTTGGTCCCTTCGCCCACGCGGCTGACGATGGTCTTTACCTCGTGGGGGCTGAGGTTCTGGGCCTCGTCGACGATCATGAACTGATGGGGGATGGAGCGGCCGCGGATGTACGTCAGCGGTTCGAGCACGAGCCGGCCGTCGGCGATGAACTTCTGCACGCGCTGCTCGGCGGTGTGACTCTCGGCGTGCTGGTTGGGCGCGCCGCGGGTGCTGAGCAGGTACGACAGGTTGTCGAAGATCGGCTGCATCCAGGCGGTGAGTTTCTCGTCTTTGTCGCCGGGGAGGTAGCCGATGTCGCGTCCCATGGGCATGATGGGGCGGGCGACGAGGAGTTTCTCGTAGCGGCCGTCGGTGAAGACCTTGGCCATGCCCGCGGCGACCGCGAGCAGCGTCTTGCCCGTGCCGGCGGCGCCGATCAGCGTCACCATCCGCACCTCGTCATCCAGCAGCAGATCGAGCGCCATCGTCTGCTGCACGTTGCGGGCCATGATGCCGAAGGTGGGCTTGCGCGGCTGCGTGACGGGGATGACGTGGTTCGTGTCGGCGAGCCTTCGTGCCAGCCCGGTGTGGCCTTCCTCGATGGCGTCGATGAGCACGACGTACTGGTTGGGCTGGACGAGCACGGGGGCGTCGTCGGCGGCGGCGTGGGGGGCGGGGTCGCCGGAACCGCCGGAATCAACGGCGCCGTTCTCGCTCGATCCTCCCGAAGCACTCGAGCCGCCCGAGGCCGAGCGCATGTCGGTCACACCCGGGATGTGCGGCTCGCCGGCGGCGCGGCTGGCCTCATCGAAGGCCGGCGCGAGGCGGTCGAGCGCGAGCATGCGCTCGCTGTACAGCTCGTCGATCAGCGCGCCCTCGACACGCAGCGTGACGTAGCCGGTGTAGAGGTCATCAACATTGACCTTCTGGTTCTCGAAGTCCTCGGCCTTGATCCCCAGCGCATCGGCCTTGATGCGGGCGTTGATGTCCTTGGACACGAAGACCGCCGCCTCGCCGCGCTGCTGCAGGTTCCACGCCACGGCGATGATGCGGTGGTCGGGGGTGTCCTCGGCGAGCGCCGGCGGGAAGTCCTGGTGGGCGATGACGATGCGGAGCGTGCCGGTTGGGTGCTGGGCGATGGACGCCTCGGCCACGGCCTCGGGCTGCGGGTCGCCGATCTCGCCGAGGTTCACGCCCTCGGTGAGGTCGCCCTGCTCGCGGAGGCGGTCGAGGTAGCGGATGCACTCACGGGCGTTGCGCCCGATCTCGCTGTTGACGCCCTTGAACTTGTCGAGCTCCTCCAGCACCGTGAAGGGGATGACGACGTTGTTCTCCTGGAAGACGAACAGGCTCTTGGGGTTGTGCAGCAGGACGTTGGTGTCGAGCACGTACGTCTTGGCGGTGCGCTCGGTGCCGCTGAGCGCCAGCGAGCGGGTGCCGGTGGAGGCCTTGCCGCCGAGGCGGTTCTTACTCCCGGACGAGGACCTCGATTTGGAAGGCTGCTGTGGCGTGGCTCGGAGACTCCGTGGCGATTCGGCGGCGTGCTTGGCGGTGATGGTTGAGTCGGTGTGAGTCGGCGGCGTCGGGGCTGGCGGCGTCGGAGGGGTTGGGGCGATCCCGGATCCCGCCGCTGCTCTGCGAGAGGAGGCGGTCTCGACGGGCATCAGCCGCAGGCCGATCTGGTCGGCGGCAGGAACCCCCGCACCCCCTTGATCTGCTGATCCGCGGGAAGCGGAAGAGGTCGAGGGGAGAGGCCCGTACACAACGGCGGGGGAACTCTTCAAAAGGCGCTCCTTGCCTGCGTTCTCTCGTCTCCGGCGATCCAAGTCCGAGAATCACGCCTCGGGAACACTCGGAACGCCGCACTGCAACGCTGATGCGACCAGCCTCCGCTGGCCGTTGAGATGTTCGACACCGGAGAATATCGGCTTTGGCCAAAGGGGGGGATGATCGAAATTGGGTCGGGAATGTGAGGGTTTGGAGAAAGGGGACCGGGGGCCGGGGGTCGGGGGTCCGGGGTCCGGGGGGGGGCGGGCCGTTGCCGTGCCACGGGCTTCCGCCGCTCTGGGCGGATGCCCGTGCCGATCTCGCCTCGGCATGCGATACTGGCGTTCGTGGCCCACAAGAGTTTCAGCCCTGAAGCGGACCATCAGGCCGGTTCGAGACGGAAGAAGCTCCGGCGTTGGGAGACCCACCTTCAACCAAGGTTTGTGACCTTCTCCTGCTTTCGTCGCGTCCCGCTGCTCGCCCAGCCGGTGGTCCGAGACCGCTTCGTCGCTTTGCTTGTGACGGCACGCGAGCGGCACGGGTTCAGACTCATCGCGTGGGTAGTGATGCCCGAGCACGTTCACGTCATCATCGTGCCCACCTCCGGTCTGGGCACCGGCTCGAAGATGCCGGCCATCCTGACGGGAGTCAAGAAGCCGTTCGCGCAGGAGATGCTCGCGACTTGGCGAACGGCAGGCCACCCATGTCTGCTGGAGATCAAGACGAGCGACGGTCGCGAGCGCTTCTGGCAGGCGGGCGGCGGGTTTGACCGCAACGTCCGCGACGACGCCGAACTCGCCCGCGCGATCGACTACATCCATCGGAACCCGGTCGAACGCGGGCTTGTCGAGCATCCGACCGATTGGGCATGGTCCTCGGCTCGGAGGTACGCGCAGATCGCCGACGGCCCGACAATAGATCGTTCCGACGGAACCCCGTTCCCACTTTGATTTGGACGCCCACCTTCGCCCTCCCGTGCCACAGGGCCGTGCCACGGGCTTCCGCCTTCCGAGGCGGATGCCCGTGCTCCCCGATTCACGCAACCGCGAGTTCGGCACGGGCATCTCGCGAGGACGCGAGAAGCCCGTTGCACGGGTCACGCCTCGTCACAGATTGCCGGGCCACCTGCCGACGTAAGTGCCCGCGTGACGGGCACTTACGCGATTTTTCGAGATTCCCGGATTTCAGCTGTCCACAGGCAGATCGTGCGCGCAAACGCGGTCGATGCGAGCAGGAACGGACCAAGAGGGCCAAACCGCTGCCTCCCGGAGGGTGCGGTTTGGCCCTCTTGCTGTCGGACCCCGCAGGCTTAGCAGCGCAGCAGCGCGTGCCCCAGCGCCGCAAGCCGGCGTGCGTCATCCGCCGACCCCGCGCCGCTCGCGTTGCAGAGGTGCTGCTCGATGAGCGGACGCCACGCTTCGCCGCGAAAGGCCCGCCGGAGGAACGTGCTCTGTTGGTCCGGTGGCTCGTCCTGAGCCCGCGAGGTGCCGAACTCACTGCGGGCGATCACGTCCGCGAGCGCCAGCCGCGCCGCGAACGCCCCTTGCATGACGTCCTCAAGGACGAGGATGCCGCATCCGAAGGCGGTCTCGTCGTCAAACCCCGTGACAAACTGCAAACGCCACGCGAGCAGGCCCCGAAGCGGCGTGACGGCCTCGCCGCCGAGCGCCACGCCGGACTTCACGGCCTGCACCGTCAGGTACGAGTCGTCGTTGTACCCGGCATCACCCTCGCTGATCGAGGAGCGGAGCAGACTCACGCACGCGAACAGACGGGCGAGGTGCCCCTCCCGAACAGCCTCGGGCGGCCCGATGCCCTGCGGGTAGGGCTCGGCAAACAGCCTGCACGGACGCTCGTCCGGGTCGTGGTGGGACGTGAGTTGGAGCACCTCACGCGGCATCAGCGTCGCGATGTCGGGGACACGGTCGCCCGAGCGGATTCTGACCAGATGCGCAAGGTACTGCTCGGCTTCGTACCCGTAGTCGAAGCCCGCAATGGTCCGCAGCAGATCGTCGGAGACGTGCCGCTGCAGGTAGCGCACGATCTCCGACTCGTCGGGGCCGAAGAGTTGACGCACATCTTCGTATGGTGACTTCGGGCTGTTCAAGACTGGCCTATTCCCCTCGGGATCGGCTTCGCCGATTGCGGTTCCATTGCAGCACCCAGTTTACCGCCGCAAATGGCAACAACATCACGATCTCGCGGACACGCTGCGTGACTTCGCCGGCGCCGATGAGCACCAACATCACGCCGCCCACCAGCATGGTCACGAGCACGAGCCCAATCGTCGTGCTCAGCGCCGAGGACCGGAGGTGAACACCCACCTGCCCGCTAGCCAAAGCCCTCCCGATCCGGTGGCGAGCATC
>CAYZFW010000227.1:0-5352 GCA_964477615.1 uncultured Phycisphaeraceae bacterium
CAACCCCTGCACCAACGACGTGTGCAACCCCGCCACCGGCTGCACCTATGTCGCCAACACCAACGCGTGCGACGACGGCAACCCGTGCACCATCAACGACCGGTGCAGCAACGGCGTCTGCGCCGGCACACCCATCGTCTGCAACGACAACAACCCCTGCACCCTCGACTCCTGCGTCAACGGCGTGTGCGTCTTCACCCCGGTGAACTGCCCGCCCGGCCAGGTGTGCAACCCGGCCACCGGCGGTTGCTTCATCCCTTGAGCGCTCGGCAAGTCGATCCGCTCGGTCTTGGCGTGCTTACACCTGCGCCGCACCGCTCGCCCGATCCCCACTTCTCGCCCTCACCTCCCCGCACCCCCCACCGCCCCCCTGACCGGGGGCGGTTTTCTTTGATGAGCGGCGTTCCGCGCACGAGCCGCTCCATGGTTCCACACGCGGTTATCTCCCACGGCGCGACAAGTTTGCCGATCGCGGAAAAGACGCGCCGGAATCCGTCCGATGGTCCCCGACGCCGCGCGGCGCACGCTGCGTTCTCGCGGCATCGATCCGTAGGGAGACCGCACGATGTCCACGCCCCCCGCCCCTGCCTCCAACACCCCCGCCCCCGCTGCAAAGCCCGGGCTTCTGCCAACCGCGCCCGCGGCGGCGACGGCCACGGCCACCCCGCCCGCGGGCGGTTCCGCGCCGGCGGGGGCCAAGCCGGCCGCGCCCGCAGGGAATGTTGAGGACATCGTGGCCAAGGCTGTGCGCGAGATCTCGCACATCGCCACCCTGCCTGAGATCACCGTCAAGATCATCGAACTCGTCGAAGACCCGACGAGCACCGCCCAGGACCTGCACAAGGTCATCGCCAACGACCCGGCGCTGTGCTCGCGCGTGCTGAAGGTCGTGAACTCTTCGTTCTACGGCCTGCCCGGGCAGATCGGCTCGATCAACCGCGCCATCGTGATGCTCGGTCTCAACGCCGTGAAGAACATCGCTATCTCGGCCAGCCTGGCCAAACTCTTCCGCGGCGGGCAGCTGTGCCCGAACTTCGCGGCCAAGGACCTGTGGACCCACTCGGTGGCCACCGGCACGGCGGCGAAGATGATCGCCGATGAGCTGGGCATGGGCATCGCCGACGAGGCGTTCCTGGCCGGCCTGATGCACGACATCGGGATCATGGTCGAGCTGCAGTGCGACCGGAACAAGCTGATCGACGCCATCACCAAGGTGAAGATGAACAGCGAGGGCGTGCCCAGCGCGAGCCTCATCGAAGTCGAGCGCTCGGTGTACGGCGCCGACCACCAGCAGTTCGGGCGCGGCCTGTGCGACAAGTGGAAGTTCCCCAAGGCCTTCGCCACCGTCTGCGGGCACCACCACAACCCGCTCGAACTCCCCTCGGGCGGGCGGAGCCTCGCGTGCCTCATCTACGTCGCGGACCGCGCGGCGGCGAGCATCAAGGGCGGCCTGCGCATCGACCTGCCCAGCCTCGACTGCGACCCCGCCGTGCTCGAAGAGATCGGCATGAGCCCCGAGCAGTTCGAAGCCATCAAAACCAACCTGCCCGAGAAGATGAAGGACGTCGAGGGCCTGCTCTCCTAAACCAACGTTGGAACCCTGCGTGCCGCAGAGAGAGAAAGACCGTCCCCGGCACGCTTGACATTCACACCGCCCGCCACCGACAGCGCACGGACGCGCGACAGGGCGAGCGGGCGGCGGAAAGAGTTCTCTCTTTCTCCCTCCGGGCGGCGCGACGAAAGTCGGGCCGCCTGTGTTTTTCGGGAAGGCACGAGGCACGAGGCAAGAGTGGGGATCTGCACGTCAACGTGCCACGGGTTTCTCGCTCGTGCCACGGGCTTCTCGCTTCCGAGCGAGATGCCCGTGCTCCGGCTCACCGCCGAAGATCACCAGACACGGGCATCCGCCGAAGACGCCGGAAGCCCGTGGCACGCCCAGCGCCCGCCCATCACCGGGCGGCCATCCGGATTTGCTGCTTTGAGATCTGCTGCTCTGCTGCTTTTCTCACGCCCCCGCAGTCGCCATATCCGGCACGATCGTGAACACCCGGTCCAGCCGGGCGATCTCGAAGATCGAGCGGACCTTGTCCTGCATGCCGCAGAGGACCAGTTTGGTCGAGGTTTTCCGGGCGATCTGCATCGCCTCCACCAGCGTGGCGACGCCCGATGAATCCATGTAAGGCACCTTCGCGAGGTCGACGATGACGCGCTGCGGCTTGCCCTCGAGGGCCTTCTTCAGGTGGCTCTGGAAATCCCGCGAGCAGTTGAGGTCGACGTCGCCCACCGGGCCCACCACGACCACGCTCCCTTTGATGTCGATCAGCACTTGCAACGCCATGGTTCAGCCCTTGCCTTTCGCGAGCGCGGGCACACGCTCGCCTGGACTCGTGGTTGTGGTTGAGGAGGTATCCGCCTTCGGTTCAAGTTTCTTGGACATCACCAGCCGCATGCCCCCCTGCGGGCCTTCGCGCTTCTCGAACTTCGCGGCGGTCATGATCTGCTTGATGATGTGGACGCCCAGCCCGCCGGGGCGGATCTCCGCCAAATCGCGGCTCTTGATCTTCTCGGGGTCCACCTGCGTCGCCTCGTCTTCGAGCACGATGCGGATGCCCCCAGCCGGTCCGGCGCACTCGCACTCGTTGAGGGGCCAGATGCGGAGCCAGATTGGCTTATCGGGCGCTTCGCCGTAACCGTGCCGGATAATGTTGCACAGCGCCTCGTCCACCGCGAGAGCGAGCTGGCCGGAGTTCTGTTCATCGAACCCGAACCGGCGCGCAATCGACGACACCGCGTCCCGAGCGCCACAGAGGTAGCGCGGCTGGCTGAGCAGCCGCATCTCCACGTGGGGCGGGGCCTGGGGCACCTGATCGAGTTCGACCCGGGGTTCGGGCATGGGGGGAGTGGACTCCGTCAGTCCTGCAGGGGTGGACTCCGAACGACGCTGTGCCTTGGATTCTAGGAACCGGCCTGCTTGGATGCCGACGCCGTGCCGCCGGTGGCCGGCGGGTTCGCGGCAGACTGTTCATCGGCCCAGGCGCGCCAGCGCTTCATCGCCTCCGGCTGGCGGGAGCCGGGCTGGGCGTGCTGATAACCAAAGGTCTCGCCGCTGTTGAGGTCCGCCAGCGTGCGGATCGCGATGAGGCGCAGGCCGGGGTCCGAGGAATCGAGACAGTCGACCAATTCGCGGGCCTTCGAGCGGTCGGCGTCGCGGGCGGCGCGGGCGGCGGCGTTCACGCGCTCGGCGGGCACGTCAGAAGCAAAGTCAGTCCCCTGCTCCGGGAGCGAGCAGCCGCACAGCACCACCGCCGTGAGCGCCGCAGCGCTGAAGAAGCAGGTCGGCGATGTTGGCCTTTCTCGGCGGGAGCCCATGCCTGCATCGTATCTTCAAATCCCCGCACCGGGGTCGGTCCATCTGGCGCGGGCAGAGTCCGAGGCCCGCACCGGCTCTCCGGCGTCCGGCGCGGGGACATTGCTGCGGAGCACCAGTTCGGGCGTCTTCTGGCGAACGATGTGCCCCGCCGGGACGCTCTGGGTGATGAACACGCTGCCACCGATCACGCAGTCGTCGCCAATGACCGTGTCGCCTCCCAGAATGACCGCGCCGGCGTAGATGGTGACGCGGTTGCCGATGGTGGGGTGTCGCTGCTTCGAGGAGCGGACGAGCCGCCCGCTGTTGTCGATGTCGAAGCTCTTGGCCCCGAGGGTCACGCCCTGGTAGATGCGGACGTGGTGCCCGATGCGGGTGGTCTCGCCGATGACGGTGCCGCCGCCGTGGTCGATGAAGAACGACTCGCCGACGTGGGCCCCTGGGTGGATATCGATGCCGGTGCGGGAGTGGGCCATCTCTTGAATGATCCGCGGGAGCAGCGGCACCCCCTGCGATTGGAACGCGTGGGCAACGCGGTGCGAAAACACGGCGTCGATGCCGGGGTAGCAGAAGACCGTCTCGTCGGTGTGGACGGCGGCGGGGTCGCCGTCGAACGCCGCCTGCACGTCCAGCGCGAGCAGGCGCCGGAGTTCGGGCAACTGCTCGACAAACCGCGACGCGACGAGCGCCGCCCGCGCGTCGCAGGCGCCGTCATCGTGAGGCTGTCCGGGGGCGATGTCGCGGGCGTACCGCAGCACACTGAGCGCCTGCTCCTCGGCCAAGTACGCGATGCGCGCGACCAACTGGTGCATATGCCCCGGCAGGCTCTGGCGCGTCAGGCCACGCTTCCCGAAAAAGCCGGGGAACATCACCTCGCGCGTGAGTTCGACCAGCTCCGACACGGCCTGGCGGCTGGGGAGCCTCACTTGGCCCAGGTGGCTGGTCAGCGGCTGGTCGATAGCGGACTTCACGAGGGCGGCGACCACCGCCTCCGCCCGGCTGCCCGAATGACCGCCTGCTGGACTCTCGGGGGCTGTCGGCGAACCGGTGGGTGCGGGGGTGGGCATTGCGGCGATGGTAGCGAGGGATCTTGGCCCAATACCAATCAAACCCCTATCATGATCATGATGGGAACCTTGGCGGCAGGTCGGCGTCCCACTTCCGGCTTCCGATGTTCCCGGGTTGACGCCGCCGCCCGCAGGCGGGTACAACCCTGTCCCACCCCGTTTTCATGCACCCCCTCGTCCGGGCAAGGGCGTTGGTGGGTGACAGGAGTTGTCCATGCGTCAGTCCCGTTTGTCGTCCCGTTCGGTGATCGCCGTTGCGCTGGTGGCCGGTGTCGCCGCGTCGCTGCTTGGCGGGTGCTCAAACGGCCGGGTCAACAAGTACCGCATGAATCCCACGCCCGAACTGGACACGATGGGCGAGACGCGGGCGGAGATGGACAACCGCATGACGGTGACGAACGACACCAACGCCCGGTCGTTCAACCGTGACGTGGGGTACCTGTTCCTGCAGGACCGTCCCTCGCGCCTGACGCCGCGGCCTGTTGGGTATTAATCGCCGGCCCTCTTGGGGTCTGGAGTGTGAAAGAGACTTGAAGGCCCCGTGCATGTGCGCGGGGCTTTTTCGTTGCGCCGCACCCCTACGCTGGGACGATGCCGCTTCTTCGACTGCTCGCTGTGGTATTGACCGCGATGGCGGCGATGCTGCCGCGCCGTCAGGCCGCGCTCTCGCGCCATAACTACCGGCGCGAGCTCATCAGCGTCGGGCTGCTGGGGCCGGCGACGGCGTGTGTCGAGGGGGGCGTGGTGGGCGTCATCGCCAGCAAGGCCTTCGACGCCACCGACTTTGTCGTCGCGCTGCTCACCGCGGCGCCGGCCGTGTCGAACCTCACGGCGGTGCTGTGGACCCGGCTGATCCATGGGCGCGACCGCGTTCGGGCCGTGAACCTGTTCCAGATCGGCGTGGTGGCTTGTGTGGCC
>CAYZFW010000228.1:0-5349 GCA_964477615.1 uncultured Phycisphaeraceae bacterium
CGGCTGGCGCTGGCCGGGTGGGGGGTACTGGTGACGGTGGTCGCGGCGGCGGGTTGGGTCGGCGACGGCGGCGAAGACGGCGTTGAGCTGGGCGGATTGAAGATCAACCATATGGTTGAGTATATGGCCGCAGCGGCAATAGTCAACCTAGTGGTTGAGTTTATTTTGTGACGCGGAATCGTTGGCGTTGTTCCGCCGTTTTCGTGGTGTGGGGCACGGCGTCCACGCCCGTGCCGACGCCGGCCGAGTGGATCAGAAGATGCGCAGGTTCCACTTGGTCACGGGCGTGCGCTCTTCGCCGGTCTTTGTTTCCGTGCCCTTGAGGTAGTCCTTCTGCCACTCGGTGGGGGCGCGGTCGGTGCGGTCAATGAATTGACGGCGGGAGCGGGACCACTCGGTGTAGGCCTTGAGGAGCTCGGGGTTCGTCTCCATTCGGGCCTGGCGTGGCGTGAACTGCTCGATGAGGTCGCGGGGGTAGGGGATGATCTGGCAGACGGGGTCGCCGGGTTCGAAGCGGACCTCGCGGTTGAGGTCGAGGAGGCGCCAGTTCATGGTGAAGGTGCTGAAGGCCCAGTCGGTTTCGACGAAGGCGTCGAGGGCCTGGGCGCCGGGCTTGAAGTAGTTGGTCATGCCGCGGACCATGAGGCCGTAGTTGGGCGCGGTGCGGAAGAGCCAGGGGAGCGAGAAGGTGAGGACGCCGCGGCCGAAGTGGCCCATGATGCGGGTCTTCCAGCGGTCCGGTTCGGAATCGAAGGCAAGCGCGATGCCGGTGCCGTGGTTGTTGTTGAGATAGGTGGCGGTGAAGCCGACGGGGCATCGGAGGACCCATCCGAGCTGGTTGCCGCTCATGAGGGGGATGCAGCGGTAGGCGAAGCCGTGGGAGTAGTCGTCCATCCACCCGCGCGTGACGGGTGCGGGCTCGATGGCCCAGCCGAGGGGGGAATCGACGAGGTAGGCGGTGAGTTCGAGTTCGGGCATGGGGGATGGTCACCGCGGAGACGCGGAGTTCGCGGAGAAGAGAGGGGATTGAAACGCGGAGAACGCGGAGGGCGCGGAGAGTTTCAGAGCGATGTGGTGGGTGGGATTGTGTTCGTGATGGGTGCTCGTGATGCTGCGTGTGTTCTCGTGGCGGATTGCACCACGCCGTCGGGAGAGCAAGGTCCATTTTGATGAAGGTGGAACGGGGACCGTGTGGTGCCTAGAATACTGCTCACAGCCAGTGGCCTCAGTCTCGCCCGTTTGGGGGTTGACCCCTTGCGATAGGAGAGAACGAACTGGGAATCGCTGGCAGCGTCCACTCCGCGTCGCCCCGTGTTGGGGCACAAACGCCGGACGCGCCACCCCAGGTTCGGCCGCACCCGCTCAATTTTTCCGGTTCTTCCGGGTCTGAGTTCGGTCCGCCCCGATCCGCACCGCCTTTGCCTTCCCCGACGGGCTTTTCGCCCCTCGGCGGACGGGCCGTGATGCCCTCGCGCACACGCGTCCGACGCCGGGAAACCTGGGGAATGCGGGCCAGGAGTCGTTGTTTCATTATGGCATTCTCGCTTCTTCAACTGACCGATCCGATCCTCCGTGCTCTCAAGGAAGAGGGCTACACGACGCCGACGCCGATCCAGGCGAAGGCCATCCCGCCGATCCTCGAGGGGCGCGACGTGCTGGGCTGCGCCCAGACGGGCACGGGCAAGACGGCGGCGTTCGCGCTGCCGATCCTGCACAAACTCATGACGATGCCGGTGGACAAGGCGCGGCGCGGGCCGGCGTTCCCGAGGGCGCTGATCCTCTCGCCCACGCGCGAACTGGCCACGCAGATCGGCGAGTCGTTCGCCACGTACGGGCGGCACACCGGTCTGGTGCACACGTGCATCTACGGCGGGGTGTCGCAGTTTCATCAGGTGCGGGCGCTGCACCGCGGGGTGGACATTCTGGTTGCCACGCCGGGGCGGCTGGAAGACCTGATGCAGCAGCGGGTCGTGAACCTGTCGGAGGTTTGCGTGCTGGTGCTGGACGAGGCGGACCGCATGCTGGACATGGGGTTCATCGCGCCGATCCGTCGGATCGCGGCGGCGCTGCCGAACACGGCGGAGCGGCCGCGGCACACGCTGCTGTTCTCGGCGACGATGCCGAAGGAGATCATGCACCTGGCGGACTCGCTGCTGAAGAACCCGGTGAAGGTGGCGGTGACGCCGGTGGCGTCGGCTGCGCCGCTCATCGAGCAGCGGCTGTACTTCGTGAACAAGGACCTCAAGCAGGGTCTGCTGCAGCACCTTCTGAAGGACGAATCGATCGAGCGCGCGGTGGTGTTCACCAAGACGAAGTTCGGGGCCGACCGTGTGTCGAAGAAACTCCGCTCGGCGGGCATCCGCGCGGGCGAGATCCACGGCAACAAGCAGCAGAACCAGCGGCAGCGGGCGCTCGACGCCTTCCGCGACGGGCGGACGCGGGTGCTGGTCGCCACGGATGTGGCGGCACGGGGCCTGGACGTCGACGGCATCACGCACGTGTTCAACTTCGACCTGCCGATGGAGCCGGAGAGCTATGTCCACCGCATCGGGCGCACCGGGCGGGCGGGGGCCACGGGGATCGCGATTGCGTTCTGCGACAAGGCCGAGCGCGGACTGCTGCGGCAGGTCGAGCGGCTAACGGGCAAGCAGATTCCCACGCTGCCGACGCCGGAGGGCATCGAGCACGTGGCCTCGGGTGCTGGTGACTTTGAGGATCACCGCGAGGAGACCCGCGGCGCGCCTGCGTCGCGCGGTGGGCACGGGCGGGCCGGCGAGCGGCAGGCGTCGGGGCGGCCCGCGCCTGCGCGGCCTACGCCTTCGCGCCATGCCGGGCACTCGGCGATGGGTTCGGCGTCGCACGCGGCGAAGCCTGGGGTGAAATCACAGACGGCGCACGCTCGGGCGGAGGGCCCAGCCACGCCGTACAAGGCCCATGCGCCCGCGAAGTCGGAGCATGCGCCGGTGCAGAAGCCGGTGTCGGCGTCGCGTTCGAAGCCGGCCCACAAGCCGGCCGAGACCATCGTGCGGAGCGAGGTCGCTGGCGTGAGCGCGCCGCGTTCATCGCACGCCGGTCGGATGCCGATGACCGATCCGATCGTTGAGCGGCCCGCCAAGAACTACGATTATTCGGGCATCTTGGAAGATGCTGAGTTGAAGCGCCCCGTGCGGACAACCGAGGGTGCCGGTGTGCGGTCCAGGCCCCATGTTCCCGCAGAACATGCCAACCGCAAGCCGCCGTTCGCTCGCGACCAGAGACCGGCTTTCGGGCGCGGCGGCGATGCGCGGCCCACGGCGCGCGATGACGATCGGCGGACGCAGCGTCCTTCGTTCGGCAAGCCCCTGCGCGGCGATGATCGACGCGACGACCGATTCGGCGGGGGGCGAGAACGCTCCGTTGGCGCACCTCGGCGCGACGACCGCAACGACGGCCCGCGTGGATTCGGTGATCGCGGACGGTTTGATGATCGGCGCGGCGGTCCGCGCGGGTTTGAGCGCGACGGCGCTGATCGCTTTGGTGCGGCTCCGCGTGCGCGTCGTGACGACCGGTTCGACGGCGGCCCACGCCCGGCACGCCCCGCGGCCCCGGGTCGCGAGCGTGCTGAGTTTGAGGCCGACCGTGCGAGTGCGCCGCGAGCCGGCTCTGACGCTCCGCGCGGGTTCGCGCCACATCAGTCCCCTCGACCCGCGTCCTCCCGGTCCGCCCCCCGGATCGCCCCCGCCCCCGGAACCAAGCCCACCAAGACGGGGCTGCACGCCGGGGCGGCGAAGCCCAAGCCCGCGGCGGCTCAGGTGAAGATGAAAAAGAAGTCGACCAAGAAGCCGCACCGAAAGGGCGCGGCACCTTCGCGTCCGTTCGCCGGCGGTGGGACGCCCGGCGGCGGCGTGAAGAAACGCGGGTAAGAACCCACACTGCTTGAAGCGAAACGGCCCGACGCACGCGTCGGGCCGTTCTCATTTGCGCACGATTCGGCTGCGGACACTTCGGTCCCAAGCACCGTGGGGATGCGGTTCAGTGCGGCGCGAGGAACTTGAACGGCTCGGACGGTTTGAAGTTCGACGTCTGGTCGCCGCCGAGGTCGGGGTTGCCGTGAAGGGTCAGTTTGCGGACACCCGAGCCGGGGGCGAGGTCGATCTTCCGGAGATTCACCCAGAGCAGGCTGGGGCTCGAGGTGGACTCGTAGTAGTAGACCATGCTCTTGTGGTCGGAAACGGTGCGCCACAGGGTGGCGGCGATGTTCGGCTGGCCCGGCGTCGAGATGCCAAGCGGCACGCTGACGTTCCGGATGACGCTGAAGACACTCGCGACGGCCTGCCTGGGTTCTGCAGACTGGGCGCAGGCGTTGATGTAGAACGAGGCGCGGACGAAGCGGTCCGCGGCGCGATTGGTGCCGGGGAGCATCACAGTGCCGCCGATCTGCTGCCAGTACTTGTTGAGCGCGAGCTGCTGGTCGTAGGTTGGCGAGTTGGTCATCACCTGGTACTCGCGGCCGTGGTGGATCACCAGTTTGCCCTCGACGTACTCGAAGATGGCCGAGTCGCCTGTGGGATCGGAGACGGAGAGGTGAACGGTTCCCGCCATGCCGTTGGGCGACTGAACGGGCACGACGCGGATGGCTTCTTTCCTCATCTCCGCGACGGCCTCGGCGACGGAGGCGAAGTTGTCGAGCACGTACTGGGCCCAGGCGGAGATAGCGACGCCGGGACGCGTGTCCGACGCGTCGGGGTACTTCGATTCCGCGAGGTAGAGGAGGTTGGCCACGAGGCCCTTTTCGTTCATGCCGTCGGCGGTCCCGCCCTCGTAGATGGAGGTGATGATGCTGCCGTGGCGGCTTGTCCATTTGAGGCTTCCTGCGCCGATGCCGCCGTCGCGTTCCATGCCGCGCGGGAAGGCCCAGAGGTTGGACTGCATGTCCTCGAGCCAGTCCATCGTGCGTCCGGTGACGACCTGACCCTCTTTTCCGAGGTAGAGGGCGCGGGTGCAGGCGTCGGCAATGGGGCACGCCGCGGCGGCGACGAGCGTGAGTGCGGCGAGGATACGACGAGTGCGTTGGCGGCTGGTGTTCATTGGGAGGACTCCGGTGGTGTGGCGAGCGTCGGTGTGCGGGAGCAAGGATTTCATGGTTGATCCACGCAGTGTGGCATGTGCACTTTGGGCGGTGCTCAGGCGAACACACTCGGGCAGGAGAGCAGTTCGCGTTTTCCGAATCGGTGGGTGACGTAGGTGTAGCCGGGGAGGATGGACGCCGCGCCGAGTTCGCCGTCTTTTCTGAGGGTATAGAGCGTGACGTTGAATGAGGGGCGGCCGGGGGCGGAGAGGAGGCGGCGTTCGAGGGTGCGGTCGGCGATG